>CAIPBM010000001.1 GCA_903863295.1 uncultured Verrucomicrobiota bacterium
CCTAGCGGCGGTGCTTTCCAGAACCCGGTTTCGCCTCTCCGCCGCTAGGGACAGCGGCGGCTACCACGGATTCACTTCGCATGACTTTTCCCAATGTTCACCCTGTTGTTCTCGGTACCGTGATTACGGAGGCGGGATTGCGCTTGCTAACTCGGAAAACGCTTCCCGGCGATGCGGTGGAAGTGCGGGTTGATGCGCTTCTGGCCGCCAACGTCCCGGTGGAGAAAATTGAAACGGCTTTGAAGGCGAGGATGCACCCGGTCTTGCTCACCCTTCGTATTCCGCCGGAGGGTGGACATCGCCCATGGAAAGTGAAGGAACGGCGCGAAATCTTTCTGCGGCTTTTGCCTAACGTTGAGGCGATTGATGTCGAACTGGCCACGGCCACGGCGATGAAGCCGGTGATCGAAGAAGCCCGGCGTTTGGGCAAGACGGTGGTTTTTTCTGCCCATGCTCTCAAGAAACCAGCCTCGCCGGCACAAGTCGCCCGCTGGGTGGGGCGGTTCACGCCTCAGCCTGGGACGATTCTCAAAATTGCCGCACAGATCAAGTCCTGGCGCGATTTGCAACAACTCGCCGCCGTATTGGTCAACCATCCTGAGTGGCACGTGGCGGTCATGGGACTGGGGCCTTACGCCGGGCAATCGCGTTCCGTTCTGGCGGCCTTGGGTTCAAAGCTGGTCTACGGTTACCTGGATCAGGCTGCCGCACCTGGCCAGCCCTCAGCGGCGCAGGTGCGCAAGATGGTGGAATCGGTCCGGAAAATTGAGGCTTGAGAAACAAAAAAAGCCGCCGATCTTTCGAACGGCGGCTTTTTGAGTTCTAAATGAACGGTTGATTACTGGGCAGCGGGAGTCGCAGGCTTGACGGGCGCAGTCGCGGTCGTCGGGGCCTTGGCCGTCTTCAAGTGGAGGGAAGCAGCCGTCAGGATGAGTCCCGTGGAATCCTTCGTGTAGGAACCGCTAACGGTCTGGCCGACGGCGAAATCAGCGAGGGTCGCAGGAGCCTTGTCCTTCAAGATCTTGGTCGATGGGACAATCTTGAGGACGAGAACCTTGGTCGGATCCTTCTTGGAGGTGGAGACGGTGATGGTGTTACCGGTCGTGTCAACCACGGTCAAGGTACCCTTGTACTCGATCTTGTCGGCTTTCTTCGCCTTGGGCTTGGCCGGGGCCGGAGTGGTCGAAGGAGCGGGAGTTTGGGCCTGAACGGTAACGGGAATGCTGGCCAAAGCGAGACCCAGAATGGCCACGAGGGCCGCAATAGATGGAGTGAATTTCATAGGGAAGTTAAGTTTAGTAAACCGCTTTGACGCAGCTGGCAATCACATCCTTCAGATTATTTTTAATTTTTTTGGAGGGCTTCCACGTCCCCGGAAAAGACCAAAAAGGGGTTTGTTAAGCACAAAAAAGGGGCGATGAGCTCGCTTGCTGTAAGGCTAATCGGGCGTACTTTATTCATATGAAAATTACCGTTGTCGGAGCAGGTTTCGTCGGTGCCACGACGGCTCAACGTCTGGCCGAGAAGGAACTCGGCGATATTATCCTCCACGATATCGTGGAAGGCATGCCCCAAGGGAAGGCCTTGGACATGATGCAATCGGCCTGCCTGGAGGGTTTTGACAGCGAGGTGAAGGGGACTAACGATCCGGCCGATTATGCGGGCTCCGATATAGTCGTGATTACGAGCGGTCTGGCCCGTCAGCCTGGGATGAGTCGAGACGATTTGCTGGCCAAAAACGCGGAAATCGTTGGCGGTGTGGCAGATAACGTGAAGAAATATGCTCCGGAAGCGATTGTAATCGTGGTGAGTAATCCGCTTGATGTGATGACCTACCTGGTCGCCGCCAAGACCGGTTTCCCCAAGCACCGGGTCATGGGCATGGCCGGGGTACTCGATTCCGCCCGGTTCCGCTGCTTCATTGCCCAGGAACTGGGCGTTTCTCATAAGGACGTGGAGGCCATGGTCTTGGGCAGTCATGGCGACGATATGGTGCCCCTGGCCCGCTATTGTACGGTCTCCGGGATCGGCATTGAGGCGCTTTTACCCAAGGACAAAATCGACGCGATGATTGCCCGCACCCGGGGCGGCGGGGCGGAGATTGTGAAGCTCCTGCAAAAAGGGAGCGCCTATTATGCGCCCTCGTCTGCTGCGGTTCAAATGGTGCAAAGCATCGTCCGGGATGAAAAGCGGGTGATGCCGGTCGCAGCCTATTGCACGGGACAATACGGCATTAAGGGACAGTTCGTCGGCGTACCCGTGCAACTGGGGCGCAAGGGCATCGAGAAGATCATCGAACTTGAGCTGACGGAGGACGAGCTGAAGCAGCTTCAGGTCAGTGCCGGGCATGTCGCCGAGACGGTTGCCGCTCTGAAGTTATAAGGGAGGCATTGACAATGCTAGCAATGATAGCATTCTGGGGGCATGGCCCAGTTGCTCGTTCGCAATATTGAAGACGTGGTCGTTCGCAAGCTGAAGCAAAAGGCGGCGAAGGACGGTATTTCCATGGAGGAGGAGCACCGCCGGATTTTGCGGGAATCGTTGTTGGGGAATGGCAAGACCCAGGCCGTTAGTTTCAAGGATTTTTTGCTGACCATGCCCAATGTGGGGGACGACTCCCTTTTTGAGCGCAAGCGAAGCATGCCTCGCAAGGTCGATCTTGGGCTTTAGAGCGCCATGGCCTTTCTGCTCGATACCAATATTCTTTCGGAATTGCGAAAAGAGCGCCGGTGTGCGCCCGGCGTCATGCGCTGGTATGAAGCCACTCCCGCTGAATCACTCTTCACCAGCGTGCTCGTGATGGGAGAACTTCGACTCGGGGTTGAAATTCTTCGCAAGAGAGACGCCGTCACGGCAAGGATATTGGAGAAATGGCTCCTCAATCTCGAGGTTGTTTATCATCAACGCATCTTGCCCATCACCGGAGAAATTACCGACATATGGGGTAGGCTCTCCATTGATTCCAGATTGCCCGAGATTGACGCCCTCCTCGCCGCCACCGCCCTGCATCATGGCCTGACGCTGGTGACGCGCAACACCCGTGATATCGCCCGGTCTGGCGTCGATTGCTTGAATCCCTTTGCTGAATAACCCACGTTTCTCGGGAGCGACCTCCCGGCCCATCCACCGACTACTTGCCAAGAGGGGGCGGTAACCTATACATTTTAACATCCCCTTTTCTCGTTTGGCCCTTATAGTGGCCTGCTCCCCCCTGTTCCTCTTCTTATGATTCAATGGTTTGTCAAAAAAGTGCTCGGCTCGAAAAACGAGCGCGAGGTCAAGCGCCTGTGGCCCCTCGTTGAGAAAATCAACGCCCTGGAGGTCGAATACCAAGGCCTGATGGACGAGCAACTCATCGCCAAGACGACCCAGTTCAAGGAACGCTTTGGCAAAGGCGAAACGCTCGACGATTTGTTGCCCGAGGCCTTTGCCGTGGTCAAGAATGCGTGCCGTCGCCTGACCGACCGCAAGCACAAGAGCCTGGTGCGTGGGCAGGAAGTCCTTTGGGAAATGATTCCATTCGATGTCCAGTTGATCGGCGGCATGGTGCTTCATTCCGGCCGGATCGCCGAAATGGCGACGGGCGAAGGCAAGACTCTGGTCGCGACTTTCCCGGCTTATCTCAATGCCTTGAGCGGACGCGGTGTGCACGTGGTGACGGTGAACGATTATCTGGCTGCCCGCGACAGCGAATGGATGGGCGAGATTTATCGCTTCCTCAATTTGACGGTCGGTTGCATCCAGCATGGCCAGAATCCGGAGATTCGCCGTCAGCAGTACTACTGTGACATCGTTTACGGGACGAATGCCGAGATGGGCTTCGATTACCTGCGCGACAATGGCATGGCGACAAGCAAGCTGGAGCAGGTGCAGCGCGGGCACGTCTACGCCATCGTCGACGAAGTCGACAGCATCCTGATCGATGAAGCACGTACACCGTTGATTATCGCCGGGCCAGCGACAGTCAGTTCACACCAGTACGATAAGTTTAAGGGCCCGGTTGAGCGGGTTGTTCAGGCGCAGAGCCTCGAAGCCAATCGCTGGGCCGCGGATGCCAAGAAGCAGATTGATGAGGGAAATCTTGAGGAAGCGGGCCGGTTGCTTTTCAAGATCAAGAACTCCGTTCCGAACAACAAGCAGCTCCACAAGATGATCGAGGAGCCGGAGATTCGCCGCGCAATGGACGACGCGGAGCTGGAGCTCTATGCAGACCCGCGCAAGACCCAGCTCTATGCGTTGAAGGAAGAGGCCTATTTCAGCATCGACCCGAAGACGAACGAAGCCGACTTGAGCGAGCGTGGTCGCACCTACCTGAATCCGAACGATCCTGACACCTTCGTCCTTCCCGACTTGATCACCCGTTTTCATGATATCGATCACGACGAGAAGCTGAGCAAGGAAGAGAAGCTGCGTCTCAAGGCGCTGGAACAGCAGAATTACGACCAGGCCAGCGAGCGGATTCACAATATCGGCCAGTTGCTCCGCGCCTATTGCGTTTACGAAAAGGATGTCCAATACGTCGTGGTCGATAACAAAGTTGTTATCGTGGATGAACACACGGGCCGCACCATGCCGGGCCGTCGCTGGAGCGATGGCTTGCACCAGGCCGTCGAAGCCAAGGAAGGGGTGCAGATCGACCGCGAGACCCAGACGCTGGCGACAATCACCATCCAGAATTACTTCCGGTTATACCAGAAGCTCTCCGGCATGACCGGCACGGCGGAAACCGAGGCGAACGAGTTTCACGACATCTACAAGCTCGACGTGGTCGTCATCCCGACGAACCGGCCCATCGCGCGAGTCGATCACGACGACAGCATCTACAAGACGCGGCGCGAGAAATACAATGCCATCCTCCGGGAGATCAAGGCGGCCAACGCCAAGGGTCAGCCGGTTCTGGTCGGTACCATCGCGGTTGAATCGAGCGAACTTCTTTCCCGCATGCTCAAGCGCGAGGGGATCGTCCACAACGTACTCAACGCGAAGTTCGTCCAGCAGGAGGCGGAGATTGTCGCCAGCGCCGGTCAACGCGGCGCGGTGACCATTGCGACGAACATGGCGGGCCGCGGTACCGATATCAAACTCGGGCCGGGGGTAAAGAATATCCAGGGTCTCTACGTGGCCAACGCGAAGAATCGCGTCGTTGAGATTGTCGGCCCGGACACCAAGATCGATGAAGCCGATGGCGAGCATTTCACCAGCGGTCTCTATGTCATCGGCACGGAACGGCATGAATCGCGGCGCATTGACCGGCAGTTGCGCGGACGTTGCGCGCGTCAAGGCGATCCGGGCACGTCGAAATTTTTCGTCTCGTTTGAGGACGATCTCATGCGGAATTTCGGCGATTCCCGCCGTCTCAGCAGCATGATGACCAGTCTGGGCATGCGCGATGACGAGGAGTTGCAGCATCCGTGGCTCAACAAGAGTGTCGAGTCGGCGCAGCGTCGCGTGGAAGAGCGTAATTACGTCTCCCGTAAATACACGCTGCAGTACGACGACGTGATGAACCAGCAGCGCACGGTGATCTACACCTGGCGCAACGACATTCTCGCCACCGAGACGCCGCGCGATGAGATTTTTGAGGTCGTACAGGAGGTTCTTGAAGAGGAGGCTCAGATACGGTTGACCGGCGCCGAGGCCGATCCAGAGAGCTTTGTCGCCTGGCTCAACAGCACGTTCCCGGTCGGCGCGGAAGCGAAGGATTTCGACTTTGCCGCCGGAGCCGAGGCGGCGGTGAAAGTGGCCCTCCAGAAAGTGCGCGACGCCTACGAGATCAAGATCAAGTTTGAGGACCCCAACGCGCTGCAATCGCTGGAGAGGTTTACACTGCTCGGTTCCATCGATCGCCTCTGGCAGGAACACCTTTACGCCATCGATTCGTTACGGCACAGCATCAACCTGCGCACCATCGGGCAGAAAGATCCGGTCATCGAATACAAGCGCGAGGCCTTCTCGATGTTCTCCGATCTCATGGCGCGGATCAAACTGGAGATCGCCTCAAGTCTCTTCCGCACCAGCGCGAGCATCAACGCCTTTGAGTCGTTCCTGCGGAATTTGCCGCAGAAGTTGATTCACGACACCACGAGCTCAACCATGAGCCAGCCTGATCCGAACCTTGATCAGCCGCCAGCCCCGCTGCCTTTGGAAGAGCCGCAAGCGAATGGAAAAGCCGAGGCCAAGCCGGTGGAAAGACAACTGCCCATTCGCAAAATGGGCCCGACCCCGGGCCGGAACGATCCCTGTTCCTGCGGTAGTGGCAAGAAGTACAAGAACTGTTGCGGTGCCAAATAGACCATGACCGAACCGATGGCAGCGCTTCGTGGCTACGTGCAGTTTCTGCATGAACGCGACGGCGTGCGCCAGGTGAAGTTGAGTCGCGCGGCGCGGCAGGGATTGGCCACGCTGGCCGGCAAGACCAAGGCCGCTCCGGTATCGAATCCCCCTGTAGCGGCGGTTCATGACCGTCGCCCGGCAGCGGCACCAGTGGCACCCTCGCGACCGGCACCCGTACGTCAGCCGATCCTCAATCCCGCTGCACCCGTCCAGTCAGAACCGCCCATCGAAATCACCGGCTCCTCCAAAATCGAGCAACTGCGGCATCTTGAGGAACGAGCCAAGGCTTGCCTGAAATGCTCTCACCTGGTCTCCCGCCGCCATAACGTCGTTTTCGGTGTGGGCAACCCGGAGGCGAAGCTCATGTTTATCGGGGAGGCGCCCGGCGAGGAAGAGGATCTGCAAGGCGAGCCTTTCGTCGGTCGCGCTGGACAGCTCCTGACCAAGATGATCCAGGCTATGGGTTTGACGCGGGAACAGGTCTACATCGGGAACATTGTGAAATGCCGCCCCGACATGCCTCCCGGTGCCCCGGGCAATCGCAAGCCGACGAAGCAGGAAATGGAAACGTGCGTGCCTTACCTGCGCGCGCAGATCGAGGTGATCAAGCCGACGGTGATGGTCGCCCTTGGCGCGACGGCGGTGGAGGGGCTGCTCGGGCCTGTCGGTACCATCGGTTCGTTGCGGGGAAAATTTCTTGAGTTTCGCGGCACGCCCTTGATGCCGACCTACCACCCTTCCTACCTGCTTCGCAACCAGAGCAACACGGAAAAGCGCAAGGTCTGGGAAGACCTGCTCGCCGTCATGGAGCGGCTGGAAATGCCCATCAGCGAGAAGCAGCGCAACTTTTTCCTGAAAGCCTGACTTTAATCGAAGACATTCTGCCATGCCTATCTTGAAGCCACTTCACCTCGTTCTTGTGGTCGCGCTTGCGACGTCACCGGGCGGCTCTTTTCTGTGGGCGCAGGATGCTCCTCCCACGCCTCCGAATCCATTCTTTTTTCAGGACGGCGACACGCCCGCAGTGTTCCTGGGCGACAGCATCACGGAGCAGAAGATGTACACTACGCTGGTCGAGACTTATACGTTGACCCGCTATCCCGACTGGAAGATCACCTTTCGCAATGCAGGCTGGGGTGGCGATACCGCGTGGCTCTCCAAGCGCGGCGATTTCGATAACGGTTTGCAGCGCGATGTCCTCTATTTGCAGCCCAAGGCCGTGACGATCGATTTTGGCATGAACGATGCCCGAGGCGGCGATGCCAGCTACTCGAAATATCTCGAGTACGAGACCAAGCTGGTCAAGGCCTTGGAGAAGGCGGGGGCGCGCGTGGCCCTCCTCACGCCAAGTCCCGAGGAGCGGTATGAGGCCGATGCCCCCGCAGGTAGCCATTACAACCTGATGCTGAAAAAGTATATCGAGGGCCTGAAGCTCGTGGCCGATAACGAGAAAGTTCCGTTGGTGGATCAATACACGCCGTTCATCACGGTGGTGGAAGCGGGCCGCAAGGCAGGAATTCTCAGCGCGACGGGTAATCCAGGTGATGTGAATGGATTGCGCCTGACCAATGAGGGAGTGCACCCGAACTGGGGTGGGCATCTCGTCATGGCCACGGCGATCCTGCAGGGGCTCCGCGCCCCGGCGATGGTGAGCACGGTAACGGTCGATGCGGCGGCGAAATCGATTGCGACCTCGGAAGGCTGCACGGTCGAATGGAATGATGTGCCGAACGGCGCGGTGCAGATCAAACGGACGGACCGCGCCTTGCCTTGGCCGATTCCTTCGGATCCGGTGATTGATGCGGTGATGAAGATTCCCGGCTTCGATCCGGCCACGACGTTGAATCGCTATGAAATCAAGGCGACCGGTTTGACCGAGGCGTCCTACAAGCTGACCATTGATGGGCAGGACATCGGCACCTACGCCAGCAGCGACCTGGTCAACGGCGTCAATATCGGCTTCGTGAAGCAGGGGCCGATCTACGACCAGGGCCAGCAGTTGCTTAAGCTGGTGCAGGCGAAGAACGATGCCTATTTCAATCGCTGGCGTAACGTGCAGCTTTACCCGTTACCTGATTGGCTGAGTGGTCCCGCCGTGGAAAGCGCCCGGGCGGATGCGCTCAAGAAGCTCGATCAGCAAATTGCCGATTCCGAGGCGGCCATTGATCGGCTGCGGACGCCAACGGCGCATGTCTGGCGGCTGGAACCGGTGAAGTAGTGATTTCTCTAACTGCGGTCATCGACCGCCGTTACAGGAGAAACCTCAGAGTCCCAATTCGTCGGAGGATGGCATGCGGTACGCAATCGGTTTCCCAAGGAGGGATCGGTCCAGGAACGCAGCTTCAAGTCCTTCTCCCCCCAGTTTTTCCTTCAGTTCCGGGACAGTAGTCGGAACGTTGGCGAATTCCATTCCCTGATCCTTGGTGCCGCGCAGCTTGGCCCAGACCAGGACGCGCAAGGCGGAAAAGGCGGCAGCCTTGAGATCGTGCCGTTCCAAGGTGGGTTTGGTCGTTTGCCCAATCCAATCCTTGGAAACCTGACGTGGACCGCTGATTACAACCCCATGGGCGAGTTCAGCACCGCTTTGCGCGGAGAAGGAGCCATCGTAATCGAGACGCCAAAGGTAATCGGCGGCAGAAGTCGCCCCAAGTTCCGCCAGAATGCCACGGAAAAGGAGCGGCGCGGCAAAGATTTGCTCAAAGGCGGTCTTCAAGGCGGGAGCCAGGTTGTAGCTGACGAGGCGGCGCGCGGTGACGTCGTTGGGCGAGCGGGTAAAGCCATCGACATGGGCGGCGTCGATGACCGTCTGCCGGACCTTCTCGATATCGGCGGGATGACCGACCGTGCCGAGCGCGAGGTGATCGTAAATCTCGAAGAGCTTGGGCGTGGACGTCCGGGCGGTGAGCAACAGGATGCCCGGCTCGGCACTGAGCGCAACGACGGGAAGGCCGGGCGTGAGTTGATCCTCAATGTACTCGCGGCGATTGGTGATCGCCTCCAACCAACGGTAAGGTTCTTCGGTCATTTTTCTTAATGTAGCGGCGGTCTATGACCGCCGCATTTCTTCTCCTCTATTCATCGACGGTTATGGGCCGCCGCTATAAAAACTACTCCACGGTCAACTTCACCGGCACGTTACCCTTGATCGCGCGCGAGTAGGGGCAGACGGTGTGGGCGGTCTCAACCAGTTCCTCAAGTTGCGCCTTGTCGATGCCCGGTGCCTTGGCGGTTAGTTCAACTTCGAGTTGAAAATTACCTTCGTCGGTCTGGCCGAGGGCCACTTTGGTCGTGATGCTGAAATCAGCCGGAAGGTGAACCTTCTTGAGGCCGGCCACATATTGGAGCGCGCTGCCGAAGCAGGCCGAATACCCTTGGGCAAAAAGATGCTCGGGCGTGATGCCTTCGCCCTTGCCGCCGAGGGCTTTCATCAGGGAAAATTTGACATCGAGCTTGCCGTCGGAGGTTTTGCCGTGGCCGTCGCGGCCACCAATGGTGGTTGCAGAGATGGTATCGAGGACTTTCATGATGATTTTAAGGATTAGAGGGTTATTTATGGGCTGACTCAAGGCTGGTAAAAGACTCGCGCAAGCTTTCCACGGAAATGGAGCGAAGTCCATCGCGGGTGAGCAGCTTCACCTGCGGAAAGACGTGGGACCGGCGATCGACGCCGCCCGTGGCGCTGTCGCCTTCCGCCGCAACATCGAGGAGTTGCAGCGCGAGCTGGATCGCGGCTTTTTCGTCCCGCTGGGAGGTGGGCTGACCGCTCCAGCGGTTGATCCATTGCAGGATGCTGCGCGGTGCCCCCGACCCGGAGCCGGAAACGGCAAAGTCGGCAGAGAGAAATTGTGCGCCCAAGGCGTCGTAGAAATAGAGGCTCGGGTCGGGTTGATGCTGGGCGTCGCGCGCGGCGAGGATGGGGACGACGGTGCCGACGCCTTGGAGGGTCATGGGCAGGTTGTCCTTGATCAGCTTGCCGAGGGCGCGGACTTTCGCGGCCAGGGTCAGGGGCTGAAGCTGGCTGCGACGGTAATATTGGAACGAGGTCTGCAAGGTGCGGGCCATTTCAAATGCGACGGCGGGGGAGCCTGCGATGGCGATGATCGTGTCCTGGTCGAGCTCAATCACCTTGTCGGCGCGATCATACATGATGATATTGCCCGCCGTGGCGCGGCGATCCCCGGCGATGAGCACGCCGTCCTTGTAGTGAAAGGAGAGGACGGTGGTCGCTTCCACCTGCACGGGAGGCGCGGTGACGCGGAGGGCGTCGAGAGGCACGCCGTGATTCTCCGCGCGACGAATCAAGTCGAGAAAGTCACCGCCGCCCGAGACCGGGGCGCGGTCCAACCCGCTGGTGCCATGGCCCGGGAAGCTCATTGGCCGGTGCGTTGGCGATAGCGTTTGGCTTGGTCGGGATCCACCTTGCGCATGCGCTTGAGCAGATCGTCGACATTAGGGCGTTCGACTTTGGGAGCGGTGGGACCGCCGCCGGGCGCGGGGGCATCAGGACCACCGCCGGAGGGGCGCGTTTTTTGGTTTTGGTCGGGCATAAATTAGCTTAGTTGCAGTTTGATCGAGTTCAACTGTTTGTCATTCCATAAGACCCAAACTTCGCGGGCAATAGATTCGTAGT
Source organism: uncultured Verrucomicrobiota bacterium (assembly GCA_903863295.1). Taxonomy (GTDB): domain Bacteria; phylum Verrucomicrobiota; class Verrucomicrobiia; order Methylacidiphilales; family UBA1321; genus JABDGH01. The sequence goes on from CAIPBM010000001.1 coordinate 10,964, forward strand.
GGGAGGCAGAGCCAGCAGTATCTCCACCAAACCAGTGAGAAAATTCTTCGTGGATGATTCGCATGCAATCTACCTCTGAGGAGCAATGTTCAAGTCTAGGTAAAATCGTATCTACTTCTGGCTCATACTCGTCAGGATTATCAACAACATTCGGATGATCGATAAAGGCAATGCCTATCGGATCAAAACGAAAAAAGAGGGCGGATAACTTATCGTATATAGCTCCGTATTTATCGCGAATTTTTGCCCGATTGGCTCGGCTCGTTTCTCTTTCAGAAATCATGGACGACCTCCCATGCGCTTCGAACATCCGGACAAACGAATTGCCGGATCGCCCAAAACATCCACAAATGCAACGGGGGACCGAAGTGTGCGATCCGAGGTAGCCGCCGCTGTCCCTAACGGCGGGGCCTTTTCGTAAGACGACCGACCGCCGCTAGGGACAGCGGCGGCTACCTCGGAAGGAGGAGGACAGAACTGATCCCTCGACAAGCTCAGGATGAGGGGGCTCTTTTTCATGTCATTCATGTTCCTCATGTCTAGACCGGTTTCAAATTCAGTTCACGGATGAGATCGTGTATGGTCTTTGATTTGTCCATCGCGGCGATCATTTCCTCCAGGCGCATGCCGGGGAAGGCCTGGCTCATGTCGAGGCGGTACATCTGGTCGCCGACCTTGAAGACGAGGTTGTCCCACTGGGCGGTCTTCATTTCCCGGGCGAACTTGAGCACGCTGCGGCCCCGGAGGTAGGCGCGGGAGGAAGCGGGCGGATGCTGCACGGCATGGATGATCTCCGCCTCGCCGATGATCTTTTTCATCTGGCCAGCGTTTTCGAGCGCGAGGAAAAGTCCCTCGTCGCTCTTGAGGAGATGATATTCGAGGTCGAGGCTCTGGAGCCAGGGACTGTCCCATTCAAGGTTCTCCTGTACGCGGAAGGCATCAAGCAGGTGCCGCTTCGCGACCCAGTCGAGGCGGTCATGGAGGGAGAGGGGATTGCTTTCGAGCGTGGCGACGGTTTCCTTCCAGTCGGCGAGGACCTGCTTCTTTTCCGGGTGCTCCAGATCGACCCGCTTCTCGATCCAGCGGATGAATTCGACCTGCAGGTCAACGGCGCGGATGGTCTTGCCGTTGGCGAGCGGGACGATCCATTGATAGGATTCGTCGCGGGAGATGGTGCGGTGCGTCTCGAGCGGATCAGCGAGCGCCCACCAATCGGGAGCGTCCTCGTGTTCGAGCGATTCCAGCATGAGCGCGGTCGTGCCGATCTTGAGCCAAGTGGCGAACTGGGAGAGATTCGAGTCGCCAATGATGACGTGGAAGCGGCGGAAGCGGGTCGGATCGGCATGCGGCTCGTCGCGGGTATTGATCAGCGGACGGCGGTTCATCGTGTCGATGCTGACCAACTCCGAAAAGAAATCGGCACGCTGGGAAATCTGGAAGCCGCCCGCGCTGCCGGAGGTGTTCTCGCACTCCCAGCCGACCTTGCCCGCGCCGGCATAGAGCTGGCGGCAGACGAGGAAGGGGATCATCGCTTGGACGAGGCGGTCCCAAGGAATCACGCGCGGGATGAGATAATTATCGTGGCAACCGTAGGAGTGGCCGCGGAAATCGGTGTTGTTCTTGTAGAGCTTGACCGTGCGGCTGCCACGGCGCGTGACCTGCCGGGCGCATTCTTCCAGCAAGCGCTCGCCCGCCTTGTCCTGGGCGATGAGATCAACCAGCGTGGCGCACTCGGGCGTGGAGTACTCGGGGTGGGCATGATCGTTGTAGAACCGGGCGCCGTTGCGGAGGACGAGATCGCTTTTGATTTCCTGGAAGGTGAGCTCGCGGGCGGCGTCCTGGGAATAATAGTTCGATTCATCGGTGTCCTGCATCAGCTCGCGGACGCGGAAACCGCGGGCATCGCGATGGGGGTCTTCCGTGGCGTAGTCCCAGAGATTGGCCACGCCATGCTGCGCGGCGGAGCGTACGAGCGCGATCGATTCCTCGACGACGTCGACCTCGGGATCTTCCATCACGGTAATGCCCAGTTCCGTTTCCAATCCGAAGCAAATGGGCCAGGGGGGAGGGTGCGTGTGCATGGGGAAATTTTTCAGACAGGATTAACAAGATTAACAGGATTGGGGGAAGGGGATTGAGACATGAGGGACGTGAAAAACAGGAGGGATGAAAATGAGAGGAAAGAGTGTTTGTTCCGCCTGTCTTCAATCCTATTAATCATGTTAATCCTGTCTAATTTCCTCTGGTTTCCTCATGTGCTTCATGTTCCTCATGTCTAAAATCAGATAATGGCTGAGGCATCCACACGCCGTGGTTTAACGGGCGAGAGCTTGACCACGTTTTCGGGATCGTAGTCGACGAGCTTGAGCCAGTCTTCGGTGATGTCGTTGGGCGGGAAGATGTCGTTCTGCTTGTATTCGACATCGAGCGCATCGATGAAGTCCTTTACGGAGAGCCCAGTCGGCTCCGGCGAGGAAATGGCGCGTTTGATGGCGGTCTCCTTGGCCCGTTCGACGATGCCTGCGATGATCGCGCCACTCACCATTTCGCCGCGATGCAGGTACTCATGGCGACCACTCCGCAGCGTCACTTCCAGGAACCGGTTGTCCTCGCGCTGGCTGAACTGGCGGTCGACAATCTTCTCGATGATCGTATCGATGGCCTTTTGCCGGTCATCGCCACATTCCTTGAGCAACACGGGATCGAGCGGCAGGTTCGGATTGATGTAGATGCGGTAAATCTCCTCGGAGCCTTTCTTGGTCGGGCGCGAGACCTTGATTTTGCGGTCGATGCGACCGGGGCGAAGAATCGCGGGATCGATCATGTCCGCGCGGTTCGAAGCGAGGATGATGACCATCTGCTGGAGCGATTCAATGCCGTCCATCTCCGCGCAGAACATCGGCACGAGTGTGTTGAGGATGCCGCTGGTGCGACCCGCCCGGCGCACGCCGAGGATCGATTCGCACTCATCAATGAAGATGAAGGGCAGGAAGCCTTCCTTGGCTTTCTCGCGGGCACGGGCAAAGAGTTCGCGCACCTGCCGCTCCGATTCGCCGACCCACATGTTGAGAATTTCCGGCCCTTTGACGTGCATGAAATACTCGCGATGATCGACACCGGTTTTCTCGCGCAACTGGCGCGTGAGATTATAGGCGGTCGCTTTGCCGAGGAGCGTCTTGCCGCAGCCGGGAGGACCATAGAGAAGAATGCCCTTGGGGCTGGTGTGATTGTAAGCCTTGAAGAGATCGTTGTGGAGCAGCGGCAATTCAACCGCATCGCGAACGGCCTGACGCGCCTCGTCCTGGCCACCGACTTTTTCCCACGGCAATTCCGGCACCGCTTCCAGCAAATGATCGCGCGATTGCGCCCCTGCCACGACTTCCAACGCCACGCGTTGGGAGGAATCGAGGCGGATTTCGAGGCCCGGCTTGAGTTTCTCCTTGCCGAGATTGGCGGAGCGAATGACCAGCGTATTGGCCATGCCTCCTTCCTGCCCGACACGGAGACGACCATCGGGAAGCAAATCCTGGATCTTGGCCACCGGACCGCCGGTTTCGAAACCAAGGTCGCCGATGACGACGTAGGCTTCGTTAAGCAAAATCCGCGTGCCGACGAGGAGCTTCGATTGCGAAAGCCGTGGATCAATTGAGCAGTAAAACTCCGTGCCGCCATTAATGATGAGGGCGATTTCCGGCTTGGGCAGGCCGAGCAAGGTGCCGACACGATTGGCGGGAGCGGTCAACTTGGTGACAGCGGCGTCGAGTTTCTCAACCGCCTGACGCGCCTGATCGTTGAGAACTTCCAGTTCCTCCACCCGGCGGCGGAGGTAGCCGAGTTCCGTCCGGCGCGGTGAACCGTGTGGATAAAATTGTGTGAGCAGATCGACCAATTGAAGCGCGGAAAGTGAATCGAGGCTTTCGTCGAGGATCGGTTCAAGCGAAGGGCTGGGGCCCTGCGGTTGATTGACCTGCGCGGGAATGCCGGGTTCTTCGGCGGGTTGGGATTTATTTTTTCGGGCCACAGGAAAAGTTAATGGCAGGTTAAGACTCTGCAAATGGTTTCGGCATGGGACACAGGATTGCCGAAGGGCAAACTGCCTCGACTGCAGATGAGCTGCCGAACATGCATGTCATCCTTGAAGCACAAGGCAGGCCAACTCGGACTGCGAACTTTTTAAACGAGGGCGCGAAACAAAATCCCTTGCACGGAATTCGACTGACCGCGAAGGTATGGGGATATGAGGTTGTCCACTTGGGTCCAGTACACCTGGAATTTGAAAACATTGCCGACGGAAACGGCGAAGCTCGCTTCCCGTTACACGATGGAATCGGCCACTCTGGACGACCGGAATCTCTTGCTCGCAGCCGTGAGCCGTTCGCTCTCGATGGAACCGGCCTGGAGCGACGATCTCGCCGCACGGGTCAAATTGTCCGAGGAAATCATCAACACGGCTTTTCCCGCCGGTGAGGTCAGCTTCGTCGCCGTGAAACATGGCGCACGGATCATCGGCACGGCGGCGATTCGCGATGCGGGTGACAAGGTGAGCAATCTGCCGCTGGGCGTTTGCGTCCTGAATGAATATCGCTGCCGTGGCCTGGGGACTTTTCTCCTTCACGAGAGTCTTCGCCGCCTAAAAGAGCGCGGACTGGAGCAAGCACGGTTGATGACGAAGAAAGGCCTTAACGCCGACCGCTTCCTTTATCCCAAATTCGGAAGTACCCGTCTCGTGCTGGACAGCGTTCCGGCCTGAAGATTGTTACCGGAGTGACTCGCCATGCCTGTGCCTCTGCCCAATCATGCGAGCACGGAGGCCATTCGCGCGGCGGAATTTTCCTGGGCAAGCTTTAAGCCTGCCACGCCTGACTTTGATGTCGCCGTCATCGGCGGCGGCAGTGCTGGTTATGCGGCGGCCCGAACGGCGGCGGCCTTGGGCGCACGCACTGTCGTCATTGAAGGGGGTGCGGAAGTCGGGGGCTTATGCATCCTGCGTGGCTGCATGCCATCGAAGTCGTTGCTCGAGTCCGCCCACCGCTGGTACGACATCAAACGCGCCCGGGAATTTGGGCTCGAAGTCAAACCGGTTGAGGTGCACATGGAATGCATCCAGGAGCGCAAGAAGCATCTGATTGGCGAATTCGCCGCTTACCGCCAGAAGCAACTTCGCAAGGGCAAGTTCACTTTTATCCGTGGCTACGCTTCGTTTCTGGATGCGGAGACATTGCTCATTGAGCGTGGCCGGAAAAAGGAATTGCTCACGGCCTCCACGTTTATCGTCGCCACCGGCTCCGTCATCACGCGGATTCCCGTTCTGGGATTGTGGGAGACGGGCTGCCTGACCAGCGATACGGCGCTCGATATGGAGACGATTCCGAAGCGCCTGGCCGTCCTGGGAGGCGGCGTCATCGCGGTGGAACTCGGCCAATTCTTTGCGCGGGTCGGTTCCAAGACGACGATCCTGCAGCGGAGCAAACGCATCGTCCGCAATTATGATCCCGACGTAAGCGCGGAAACCGAGCGGGCACTCAAGGCGGAGGGAATCGACGTCCGGACCGGCGTGAAACTGCTTGAAGTGAAGGCGACTGGTAAGGGAAAAAAGATTTTGTTCCAACGTGGAACCAGGCGGGAGGAGATTGTCGTGGATGAAATTCTCTACGCAATGGGACGTGCGCCTGCGTTGAAGGGACTTCAACTCGAAAGTGCCGACGTCACCACGCTGGATGGCAAGCTCCCGGTCGACGAGACGATGGCCACCTCCGCGCGGCATATTTATGCCGTGGGCGACACGGTGGGGCCACATGAAGTGGTGCATATCGCGATCCAGCAAGGGGAGATCGCGGCACGCAATGCGGTCAACTGGGTGCGCGGCAGTCATGAGGTTTCGGAGAAAATTGATTACCGCCTGAAAACGCTCGTGACTTTCACTGATCCGGAAATCGCCTCCGTGGGGCTAAATGAAACCGAAGCGGCGGAGCAGGGGATCGATTTTGTCAGCGCCAAATATCCGTTCAACGATCACGGCAAGGCGCAGATCGGCGGACACGAGTTTGGCTTTGTGAAACTGATCGCGGAGAAAACGCGGGGCGAGATCATCGGCGCGGAAATCATCGGGCCGCATGCGTCTGATTTGATTCACGAGCTGATTGCCGTCATGCGCTACCGCGGGACGGCTGCGGAACTCGCCGCCATGCCGCATTATCATCCGACCTTGGCGGAGATTATCACGTATCCGGCGGAGGACATCGTCGAGAAGCTCGCGCAGGGGTAATTAATCGGCGGATGGTGCACCAAGCGGATGCGTCCTCTCCACCCACTCTTTCACAGGACGATTCGCCAGGATGTGCTCCTGCAAGATGCGCTCGCATCGCTCCGGCGTAACGGAACCATACCAGACGCCCTCGGGATAAATCAGCAGCCACGGTCCACCGATGCAGACGCGCAGGCAACCGGCCTTGGTTCGCATCACGGGAAGATTTAATTCCGAGCACCGGCGCTTCAGGTAATCCCAGGTGGCCTGGCCCTCGGCGAGCGGCGCACAATCGGGACCAAGGCAGAGGAAAAGGTGACGCTCGGCTCCGTCAAGGCGCGCGGCGGCAAATCCCTCGGCGATGGAATTGTATTTCGTGGGCATAAGGAGATTTTCTCACCTGGCACGTTCCGAGCCAAGACTCCACTTAGAATACGCCGTCATTCTGAGCTTGTCGAAGGATCAGCTTTCACTGCCCGTTCAACTTGATTTGATGGCGGCCGGAATCACTGGAGGCTGATCCTTCGACAAGCTCAGGATGACCGAATGGAAAAGAGAATATCATTGATAAAACTGCAACTCGTCACCGCAACGTAACGCGAGGCTGGTTGACATTGCCGAGCGGCTTTGTTATCAAGATTGTCCAACGTGACAACCACGCGTCCAGTTGGTCGAGGGCAGTACGCCCCTCGTAATGGAAAGGGATCATGGAAGCGATCCTGAGCAACAACGTCCTCGTGCTCAACCGTCTGTGGCAAGCTGTCAACATCTGCAGCGTCAAACGTGCTTTCATGCTGCTCTATCAGGGCCACGCCCAGGTTGTTGAATCCGACAGCGGTTCCTTCCAGACCATGACGTTTGACCAATGGTTCAATTTTTCCCGCGGCTACGAAGGCGAGGATGTGGTCAGCACGGTCTCCTTCAAGATTCGCGTGCCCAAGGTCATCCTCCTTCTCTTCTTTGATCGCATGCCGAAGAAGGAAGTGAAATTCACGCGGCACAACATCTTTGAGCGCGATCACAACACCTGCCAATATTGTGGCCATAAGTTTGACCGCAAAGACCTCAATCTCGACCACGTGATCCCACGCGATCGCGGCGGTGAGACCTCTTGGGAAAATATCGTTTGCTCCTGCGTGCCCTGCAACAGCCGCAAGGGTAACCGCACCCCGCCCGAAGCTGGATTAAAGTTGCTCCACAAACCGAAGCGACCGAAATGGCGACCCATGTTGCAGCTTCAATTCAGCAAGGTTCGCGATGATTCCTGGAAGCATTTTGTCGATCTCGCTTACTGGAATGTTGAGCTGACGGATTAGGGTCTATTCATTCTGCAAGAGCGCTGCATTAGAAGTGTCTCGCTCCCAAGTTGTACTTGGGAGCGTTTGCGGCTCCCCGAAAAATTTCATTTCGCTAACTTGGATTGCCCAGCGGGACAAGATCGGCAATGAAATTGCCTCCACAAGGGCGTTCCCAAGTGCAACTTGGGAACGAGGGGGCAATAATGAGCTTTGGGATTTTGCCGAGAGCTGTATCCCGAAACTTTTTCCAAATATTTTTCCCGGCTTTCACCCTCCTCATTTGCGCGGCAATAAACTAGCCCTCAAGCATTAATCGAAGGGTAATTTCCGTTGATAGCACAGTCCGGTGCTTCATGACGCGTTGCGCCTCTCTAACGGGCGGACGATGTTTAGCCATGAAAAAGTTAACCAAGATTTTGAGCGTTGCTGCGTTCATCGCCCTCATCACAGCAGCCTTTCAGGCTTCCTTAATCGCCGCCCCGGCCACGGCGGCCCCGAATGGAGTTGCTCCCGCAACCCCGACACCGGGCACGGCGGCGCCGGGCGGAGCGGGAAATCCAGCAACGGCTCCGCCCACGCCGGGTACGGCAGGGCCGCATGGTCCTGGTGGGGTAACCCCCACGACGCCGACACCGGGTACCGCTCCGCAGGGTGGTCCGGGGAACCCATCCACGGTGCCCCCCACGCCGGGCACGGCCACCCCTGGCGGACCGGGTGCTCCCGCGACCACGACGCCAACCCCAGGGACTGCGACCACAACAAGTCCTACAGCTCCCGCGACGCCCACGCCGACTCCCGGAACAGGAACCCCCGGTAGTCCCGGACAGCCTGCGGCGGTAACGCCAACGCCGGGCACCCAACCGATGCCCACGGCTCCCACCACCAGTACGCCGAGTGGTACCATGCCGACGGTTCCGAATGGGATGTAGGCCTCCCTGCGCTCCGCCTCACACAAACATTTCCGCGATGCTGTCAGCGACCAACTGACCTCGCGGGGTGAGGCGGAGGTAGCCATCGACGGCCTGGGCCAGGCCTTGATGCTGGAGATCGTGCACGTGCCGCTTTTGTTCGGGCAGCGAAAAGACTTCCAAGGCGACTCCCTCCCGCATGCGGAGACCGAACATGATGCGTTCGCGGATTTTTAAAGCGGGGTCAATCTCCTCCTGTTCTTCACGGATGGGCTCGCCCTTGGCGATTTGGCTCACATAGCTTTTTGTATTCGCGACGTTGCGCCAACGTTGAGCGCCGATGGTTGAGCAGGCGCTTGGGCCGAGGCCGAGATAGTCTTCGCCGCGCCAGTACCCAAGATTGTGACGCGACTCGAAGCCGGGTTGCGCAAAATTGGAAATCTCGTAATCGATGAGCCCGGCGGCGCTGAGGATGTCGCGGGTCTGGGTGAACATGGCAATTTCCCGCGACTCATCCTGCTTCCACACGCCCTGCTGTAGTTTCTCGAAGAAGGGCGTGTCTTCCTCGTAGGTGAGCGCGTAGGCAGAAATATGATTTGGATGGCACGCCAGTGCCGCCTGCAACGTCTCGATCCACTTCGCTTCACTCTGGCTGGGCAGGGCAAACATCAGGTCGATATTGATGTTGGTAAACCCGTGGGCTCGCAGTAGGGCACAGGTCTCCGCGATATCCTCCGGCGCATGTTGTCGGCCCAGGATGCGCAGCAAGTCCGCATCAAAGGACTGCGCGCCCAGGCTGATGCGATTCACTCCGGCGGCTCGCCAGGCGGTGGCCTTCTCCGGGGTCACGGTCTTAGGATTCACTTCCAGTGTGAATTCACTCCACGTTGCAGAATCGGGCAACTCCAAGGCGAGTTCTCCAAACAATTCCGCCGAGAGAATCGAGGGGGTCCCACCACCGAAATAAATCGTGTCGAGAGCCAGTGGAAATTCCTCCTTCGCGCGCCGCCACTCGGTGCGCAGGGCTTGGACGAATTCTCGTTGGGCCGCCGCTCCGCCCTGGTGCACGTAAAACGCGCAGTAGGGGCAGATCTTCGCACAAAAGGGGGTGTGCACGTAAAGATGGCGAACCATGAATTTATCTTGTAGCGGCCTTCCGGGGCCGTCGCTAACTTTCTCTTCATGCCTGAAGCCGTCCGATTTCATCCCGCTCGCGCCGAGGTCATTGGTAACGAATTCGCCCTGGTCTGGAGCGATGGCGTCGAGAGTTACTACCCGCTCGAGAAACTTCGCCGGGCGTGTCCCTGCGCGGCATGTGGCGGCGAGCCCGATGTCATGGGTCATATACAGCGCCCCCACGTCAATTATGGCCCGCAAAGTTTTGAGCTCCGCAGTTTCCGCTTTGTTGGCGGCTATGCCCTTCAACCCACCTGGAACGACGGTCACGACAGCGGCCTCTATGCGTTCCGCTACCTTCGCGCCTTGGACGAACATGCCTCCGCGTGAATTCCAGACCCCGCGCGACAAACGCGAGGAACTCAAGACCTATCGCGAGCTCAAGTTGCGCCGCGATCTCAAGTCTATCCGCCAGCGCAAGCGGGTGGAAGCCGGGGGGCTTAAGCGCGTACTGGGCGACGGCTCATCCGGCCAGCCCTACCTGATCGTCGACGCGGCCCGTTATCGCGAGGTGCGGCTGGACATCCAGCGCAAGCTCCTGCTGCAGGCGCGTCAATCGGGACTCAATCTTCCGGTCGATCTTCTCTTGAATCAGCTCAAGCCTCGCATTGAAGGCCTCGTCTACGCCCAACTGGCCGAGGAAGTCCGCCATGAGGCCTCCCGGCACGTCCCCATCGCCGCTCTGGGCCGCGCGCTGACAGCGGAGGAACGGATCTGTTTCGCGGCTTCCCGTGCGGCTTCAGAATCAACTCCGGCGGCTGCGGGTGCCTCCTCGTCCCGCACGGCGCTGAATCAGGTTCTCGGCCATATTGAGCAGCGCCAGAGCCACAATCCGGCCCGGTACCAGACCATCTGGGCGCAAGTGGTGGGAGCGGAGGCCGCGCAGCAATCGTATTTTGACAAGGTCGATTCCGCCACGCAGACGGCCTGGTTCCGCTGCACCAATTCCACGCTTTCTTACGCCCTCAGCCGCAAGCCGCTCCTCGCGCAAAAGCTCGCGCGGGCCTTGGGCGTGCCGGTGCGGCAGTTGCGGGCAAAATTTTAGCGGATGGCGAAGCGGTAGCTCGCCACCAGCGCGACGGCATAGACGCCGTACATCAGGAACGAGGTCTGCGCGGCGAGGGTGCCGATCAGTTGAGCCAGATCGGTCTCTTGTAGCGCCGCATAAAAATCGATCCGGGTCGACGTCGAAAAATGGATCGCCACGATGAGTTGACCGGCCAGACAGCTTATAGCCGTAAAGGTGGCTGCCAGGAGGCCAAAGAGGGGCGAGCTACCGTTCCCGGCCAGCCGGATGGTCAGCCCGATGAGCATGGCCACGGCCAAGGCCGCCACGATGGCGGAGAGGCCGAGCGATAACGTGATCCCGATCCAGAGCGCCGTCGCGAGAACGGAGGCTATCAACGCAGCCAAAAAGGCGACCCAGAGGCTACCCTCATCGCGCACACCATCAACCATGACCTCGTCAGAGAAACGCAAATGCTGATGCATGCCCTAAGATACAGTCGCTTTATTCTAAACTCAAGCGGCTAAAAGATGAACATTGGTACAGCAGAGGTGGTGGCGGGAAAATTCTGTTTCAACGGATGCCCTTTTGTGCTGCGCTGGGCGCGTGTCCAAAGCACAAGTCCATTTTCTTTTCTGGCTTTACCTCTTCATCCTGCTTTGGGCTGACGCGACAGCGATGAATCCAGCGGATCCCGATCTCTGGCATCGGCTGGCGCTTGGTGAGGCCCTCTGGCAGACGGGACATTTTCCGCCGGGAGATACTTTCAGCTATCTGGCTGATTACCAAAATGTTGCCGATCACGAGTGGGGGAGTGCCCTTATTTTCTATCCCATTTACGCATGGGGTGGGGGAATGGCCATGGTTGTCCTGAAAATTGTGACGCTTGGCATCACCATGATATTGGTGATTTCAGCAGCGCTGCGTCAACGACCCATCGGGGCGCTTTTGACCGCTTTTTACGCGGTGGTGCTGCTCGCTCTCCTGCCGAATTTTGCCTCGACGCTGCGCTGCATGAGTTTCACCCACATCCTTCTGGCACTCTGGGTCTATTGGTTCCAATGCGAGCGGTTCGGCCGGCCTATCCGCACGGTCTGGTATGTCCTCACCATGATCCTTTGGGCGAATCTTCACGGTGGATTTGTCACCGGGCTGGCATGGCTTTTTTTGATTACAGGTATTGAAGCCTGGTACGGCGGAGCCTGGAAGAAATGGGCCGTGCGTTTTGGGCTCTGTGCGCTGGCCACCTTGGTCAATCCCTTCGGCATTCAACTCTGGATTTCGACCGCCCGGGCGCTGACCGCTCCGCGCCGCGGGTTCAGTGAGTGGGCTCCCGTCACCTGGTGGCCGGAGGTCATGGCTTATCCCGGCTACAAACTGCTCCTGGTCGGCCTGATCGCCGCCTTGGTCGTAAGAATCATCCGCGTCGGTTGGAAGGAGATGGATCGACCGGTGATGATGATCCTCGGGGTTTTCATCGCGCTATCCCTGACATCGGCACGACACACCTCGCTGTTTGGCGTGGTGGCGGGAGCATTGGCACCGGGTTTATTCCCTCAGGAAACCACGCTGCGCCGGATCAGGAATCCACTGAACCGACTCGGCTACATGGGACTTTTTTCCACGTTATTGATCGTACCGCTCTACATCGCTTTCATGATTTTGCCGGGCGACGGTTTAAGCCTGCGTTATGAATCGGCTTCGTGCCCCGTGGCCGCGGTCGATTATCTCAAGGCTGCCAAAATCACCGGCAATCTCCTCGTGCCCTTCAATTACGGGAGCTACGCCCTTTGGGAATTACGCGGCAAGATGCGGGTCTCCATGGATGGCCGGTACGACCTTGTTTATCGTCCTGAGACCTACCAGCGCGTGGACGATTTCTTTCTGGCCCAGGGCAATTGGAAAAGCTTGCTCGTTTCGCCGCCTCCTCAGGCCGTTTTGCTCTCCATGGCCGATGCGGTTTACCCCAAGCTGAAGGAAGACCCGGCTTGGACAGAGGCCTGGCATGACGACGTGGATGCGGTTTTTCTGCCCAAATAGAACCGGCTAGTGCGCATGGTACTGCGTTAAATTCAATGATCCAAAGCGGGAATCTCAGAGGTAAAATCCTGATTCCTGCCGGGACTGCATCTCTTCCGCGCGGAGCACACAAAGTTCACGGAGATTCGGAGATGAGTAACGGTTTTACCTCTGTGGACGACGCGATCTCCGTGCGAAACTTTCCTGGTATCCAACGAAAAAAATCACCGTGCAGATGGTAAAGTTCGATTTTACCTCTGAAAAGAGATCGAAAGTAGTCGGACAGATGCCACATTTTGAAAGAAATGGGCCGCCAAAACGTGCAAATCAGCGGTTTAAAAGCCGGGAAAGGGCTGCAGCAGCAAAAAATCTTAAAATTTTTTTAGCCGATTTTACCTCTGAAAACGGGTTTTCGGAAAAAAACCTGCAAAAAAAGTAGCAAAAACTATTGACCGTTTCTCCGTTTTTGATAGGTTAGTCCTCCACCCCGAAACGGGGTTGATGGTGCAGGTTGAGACTTCAGTTCGACCCGCTTCGCTGAAATAGCGCGAGGCAGAATGGGCAACTTGTCTCCGGCATCACTCGCAGGCCAGATTCTTTCGGTAAAAATGAAAGAGACGGAAAGCGGGTGAAGCGTCGTCGGATGATGCGAAAGTGTCATTTGGATGGCGAGTCGGTTCGAAAGAACCGGGCCAGCTTGCAGCATTTGATCTTTGAACACATTACTGGAACCGTATGGCGCCGTTAGTCGCGCTTGAAAATACGGTAGAGACAACCTAAGTAAGAAGTACAGCGAATAGATTGAATTGTGCGGAACGTTGAGTTTCTTTCTCATGCAGATGAAGACTGGCGCAAGCCAGTACTCGCATCGATGAGTTCTCAAAGTTTTTGACCGATAAGGTCAGAAGAATCTGCAGCCTCCTAGCCGAGGTTACGCAGACTTACTTTTTGATTATGATAAAGTCCTCAGTAATGGGTGCTTTAATTAACGGAGAGTTTGATTCTGGCTCAGAACGAACGCTGGCGGCGTGGATAAGACATGCAAGTCGAACGCGACTTATCTGATTAGCAATAATTAGGTAAGTTGAGTGGCGAAAGGGTGCGTAACACGTGGGAATTTACCAAGAAGTGGGGAATAGCTCGACGAAAGTCGAATTAATACCGCATGTGATCGAAAGATCAAAGTCGGGGACCGCAAGGCCTGACGCTTTTTGAGAAGCCCGCGGCCCATCAGCTAGTTGGCGGGGTAACGGCCCACCAAGGCTATGACGGGTAGCTGGTCTGAGAGGACGACCAGCCACACTGGAACTGAGACACGGTCCAGACACCTACGGGTGGCAGCAGTCGAGAATTTTTCACAATGGACGAAAGTCTGATGGAGCGACGCCGCGTGGAGGATGAAGGTTTTCGGATTGTAAACTCCTGTCACTGCAGAACAAGGCTATGTGATTGAACAGATCATGTAGTTGATGGTATGCGGAGAGGAAGGGACGGCTAACTCTGTGCCAGCAGCCGCGGTAAGACAGAGGTCCCGAGCGTTGTTCGGATTCATTGGGCGTAAAGGGTGTGTAGGAGGCTAGGTAAGTCAGGTGTGAAATCTCAGAGCTTAACTCTGAAACTGCGCTTGATACTGCTTAGCTAGAGGATCGGAGGGGGTATCGGAATTTATGGTGTAGCAGTGAAATGCGTAGATATCATAAGGAACACCGGTGGCGAAGGCGGATACCTGGAAGATTCCTGACTCTGAAACACGAAAGCCAGGGGAGCAAACGGGATTAGATACCCCGGTAGTCCTGGCCGTAAACGGTGTGCATTGGGCGTATGCGGATTCGACCCCGTATGTGTCGTAGATAACTCATTAAATGCACCGCCTGGGAAGTACGGTCGCAAGATTAAAACTCAAAGAAATTGACGGGGGCCCG
>CAIPBM010000002.1 GCA_903863295.1 uncultured Verrucomicrobiota bacterium
AAGCGAGCTATTCAACGCTTACAGCGTAGGGAACTCGTGCTGAGTTCCCAGGGTAGGCGTTGCAACCCTGGGCTATAGGATCGCCAGCCTTTCAGGCTGGCCACGGAATTTATGAACCCGCGCTAAGCCCGCGATAGTTCCTGCCCCTTGGCGGTGTCTTTGACTTTCCAGCCGAGGGCTTCGATGGCTTTACGGAGTTCATCACTCTGGGGGAAATTCTTGGATTTGCGGGCCTCGGCGCGTTGATCGGCGAGGGATTGGACTTCAGCGGGAATAGTAATGATGGCACTGCCGAGACCTAAGATGGTATCGAGACTATCGTAGGCAAGGCAGTAACCTGCAGCCTGAGCAGCGCTCAGGCTTTTTTCATCAAGCGCCTTGTTGGAAACACGAATCCAAGTGAATAAGATTCCAAGAAGATCGTTGATATTGAGATCGCGAGAGAGCGCCTCATCAATGGATTTAATTTGTTCTGAGGCATTAGTCACTTCTTCCAAGGCAGGCGCGCCAATCGCGGCTTCGCCAATCCTCTTCCTCCATTCATCAATCCGCGCCAGGGCCGTCTTCGCATCGTCCATGCCCTGCCAGGTGAAGTTCAGATTCTTGCCGTAATTCGCGCCAGAAAGGAGCGCATACCGGAGCTCGCGGCCCGTGTAGCCGCGCTCAAGAACATCGCGGACGGTGTACATGTTGCCGAGCGACTTGGACATCTTCTGGCCATCGACGAGCAGGTGCTCGACATGGAACCAGTGACGCACAAACGTCAGCCCCGTCGCGGCTTCGCTTTGCGCGATTTCATTTTCATGATGCGGGAAACGGAGATCGGTGCCGCCACCATGGATATCAATCTCGGGACCAAGGTGCCCCATGCTCAGCGCGGAACATTCGATGTGCCAGCCCGGCCGGCCTTTGCCCCAGGGTGAATCCCAGCCGACGTCGCCATCGGCAGGCACCCACTTCTTCCACAGGACAAAATCGCCGATACCTTCCTTCTCGTACTCGTCCTGATTGACGCGCGCGCCGGAGATGAGGCTGGAGAGATCAAGATGGCAGAGGCAGCCATACTTGGGGAACGAGGAGATGCGGAAGTAAACAGAGCCATCATCGGAAACGTAGGCCGATTTCTTATCGATCAGCTTTTGGATGAGCTCGACCATTTCCGGGATGTGATCGGTCGCGTTGGGCGTGCGCGCGGGGATTTCAATGTTGAGGGTCTTGGCGTCCTCCAAAAAGGCCTGACGGTAGATGCCGGTGAATTCCTTCAACGGCATGCCCTTCTCGCGCGAGCCACGGATGGTCTTATCGTCGACATCGGTGAATTGCATGACGTGGTCGACCTGATAGCCGAAGTAGGTCAGCGCACGCTTGAGAAGATCGACCGCGACGTAGGTGCGGAAATTGCCGATATGGCCGTAGTTATAGATCGTCGGGCCGCAGACATAAAGACTGACCCGCTTGCCGGCGGGGTCGAGCGGCTGGAGCGGCTCGACCGCCCGGCTCATCGAGTTGTAAAGCTGGAGTGTGGGGCGAGACATAAACTTTTAGAGCCTGTCATCCTGAGTTTGTCGAAGGATCAGCTCCCGGTGATTTACAATTATCAGACGAATTTGGATATGCAATGGTGGCTGATCCTTCGAAAAGCTCAGGATGACGGATTTCTCTTCGTTAGTTGTTTGGCAAAGTCACCATCGCTACGGCCATGGCCGCAATCCCCTCGCCGCGACCGGCGAAGCCGAGCTTCTCATTGGTGGTGGCTTTCAAATTCACCCGATCAACCGAAATGCCCAGGGCCTCGCCGAGCTTGGCCTTCATCTTGTCGAGGTGGGGCGCGATCTTCGGGGCCTCCGCGATGACGGAGGCGTCGACGTTCTCCAGGATGGCGCCGCGCTCGTCGAGGAGCTTCTTGATTTCGCGCAGGAAAACCAGGCTACTGACGCCGCGCCAACGCTCATCGGTATTGGGAAAGTGGTGGCCGATATCGCCTGCGCCGAGCGCACCGAGGACGGCATCAGCCAGGGCGTGAATGAGGACATCGGCATCCGAGTGGCCCACAAGGCCCTTGTCGTGCGCCAACTCGATACCGCCGAGAAAGAGTTTGCGGCCCTCAACGAGGGGATGAACGTCATAACCAATGCCAACGCGATTCATAAGAACCGTCTACCATGCCTGAAAATCCGGCAACAACAAGCCGGGAGGTGAAACTGATTTTGGACGGAATTAACGGGCTGACCAAATTTACGGAAAGGAAATGCCGTTTGGAACTTGGAAGAGATAGCGGTAATGCTAGGCTCCGATATTAATTATGACAGTGGACTCTATCGATGAAATAGGAATCGACACTCTTCAGCGCCTTTACGTCAAGCCGCATTCGGCAACGTTCCCATATATCTATCGGGCAGGCGTGGAGGTTAATTGGGAACCAGCTCTAAAATTGCTTTACTCTCCGCAGCCTCGAGAAAAATCCTACCTGGACTGGTTTCGCCAGATCGCAAGCTCTGTCTCTACGGAATATGGCTGCACTTTTTCAATCACACCAGAAACTAAGTGGCTTAACATTTCGAATGATTTGCGCTCGAATATCACACACTGGCTACATACGAATTCAGCCAATAAAAATTAATCACTCACTCCTAATTTCCGCTTGCGCTCTCCGCTGATCCTGCTTTACTGACCATTCCCTTTAACCCAAAGAGCATTTTATGTCCCAGCATCGCAGCCTTCGTTCCTCCAGCACCATTGCAGCCAAGCGCAACGTTCTCAAGCGTTTCGAGCGCGTCGACCTGCTCAAAAAGCGCGGTCAATGGAAAGAGGGCCGCAGCGTGATGAACCTGCCGAAGACCAAGCCCGACGTCTAAACGTCGGACGGCAGCTTTCTCCCCTTCCCCCTCGTTCCCAAGTTGTACTTGGGAATGCCTTTGTCCCCGCAACTCCGTTGCCCAACTGTCGGCGTGTGACTGACATCAGATGTTCCCAAGTGCAACCTGGGAGCGAGTCAATCTTCCCCAAGACCTAGTTGCATTTTTCCTCCATTAGCTCAATCCTCATCCCGTGCGTTTAAATCAATTTCTGGCCCGGGCCGGCTTCGGTTCCCGTCGTGCGTGTGAAGCGCTCATTCTCGAAGGCGCGGTCACCATTAACGGCCATCGCCTGCGCGCCCTGGCCACGCAGGTCGATGAGCAGGACAACGTCCTCGTCCACGGCAAGCCGGTGAAGATGCCCCTCACCCTCGTGGCGGTGCTGCACAAGCCGCCCGGCTATCTTTGCACCTCACCCGATTCCACCAGCGAACGCACCATCTACGACCTGCTCCCCGCCAACTGGCCCCGGGTCGTCTACGTCGGGCGGCTCGACAAGGATTCCGAGGGCCTGCTCGTCATCACCAACGACGGCAACCTGGCCCAGCGGCTGACCCATCCCTCGCACAAGCTGCGCAAGACCTACATTGTCACGCTCGACAAGGAATTCGATTTCGCCCTCGCGCCGAAGCTCAAGAAAGGTATCTCCATTGAAGAGGGCTTTGCCCGGGTGGACGATGTCTTCCGCGTGGGGCCTCGCACCCTGAAGGTTGTCCTGACCCAGGGCCTGAAGCGGCAGATTCGCGAGATGTTTTTCAAGCTGGGCTATGAAGTGCGTCGGCTCGTCCGCATCCAGATTGGCGAACTCACGCTCGATAAAATGCCCGCGGGACAGCATCGCGTGCTGACCCAACAGGAAGTGAAACGTTATTTCCCCACCAAACCGGTGGGCCGCTCCAGCAAGCCCGCCCCCAAGCGGAAACCTGCGCCGAACCCCCTCGTGAAAGCAAAGGAGCAGCCCCATGGCTAAGAACGAATCGATGTGGGGCGGACGCTTCAAGTCCGGCGCGGCGGAACGGCTGCGCGATTACACCGAGTCGGTCTCCTTCGACCGGAACCTCTACCGGCACGACATCGCCGGGAGCATGGCCCACGCGAAGATGCTGCTGAAGATCGGCGTGCTGAAGAAGCAGGAACTGGCCGATATCCTCAAGGGCCTCGGCGAAATCCGGGCCGAAATCGACGCGGGCAAATTTGCGTGGAGCATCGAACGCGAGGACGTCCACATGAATATTGAAGCGGCGCTGACCGAGCGGTATCCCGCCGGGGCGAAGCTCCACACCGGCCGTAGCCGCAATGACCAGGTCGCCACCGCCATGCGGCTTTGGCTCAAGGACCAGATCGCGGAAAATCAGCAGGCGATTGCGGCGTTGCAGACGGCGCTGGTCACCTGGGCGATGCGCGATATTGCGGTGGTCATTCCCGGCTATACTCACTTGCAGCGGGCGCAACCGGTGTTGCTCGCGCATCACCTGCTCGCCTATGTCGAGATGCTGGAACGCGACCACGCGCGGCTGGCCGATGCCGCCAAGCGGGTTGATGTCCTGCCGCTCGGCTCCGGCGCGATCGCCGGGAGCACGCTGCCGCTCGACCGCGCCTTCGTGGCGAAGGAACTGGGGTTTGCGCGGGTCTCGGAGAACTCAATGGACGCGGTGAGCGACCGCGATTTCATCGTGGAATATAACGCCGCCTGCGCGCTGCTCGCGGTGCATTTGTCGCGGCTCTCAGAAGACCTGATTTTGTGGTCCACGGCGGAGTTCCATTTCATCCGCATCGGCGATGCCTATACGACCGGCTCAAGCCTGATGCCCCAGAAAAAGAATCCCGATATCGCGGAACTGGGCCGCGGAAAATCGGCACGCGTGATCGGCAATTTGGTCTCGCTGCTCACCCTGCTCAAGGGCCTGCCCATGACCTACAATCGGGATTTGCAGGAGGACAAGGAAAGGCTCTTCGACACGGCCAAAACCGTGCAGAGCAGCCTGCTGATTTTCGCGGAGATGCTCGGCCATATCGAAGTGGATGCCGCAGCCTGCCAGCGTGCGGCGGCCGATCCGCTCCTACTCGCCACCGACCTGGCCGACTGGCTCGTCCGCAAGGGCGTCCCTTTCCGCAACGCGCATCATCTCGTCGGCGCCGCCGTGGCCCTCGCCGAGGAGAAGAAGATTCCGATCACGCAAATTCCGTTAGCCGACTGGAAGAAGATCAGCCCCGTGTTCGACAAAAGCGCGCTGGAAGTCTTCTCCGTCGAAACCGGCCTGCAAACCCGGACGACCATCGGTTCCCCCAACCCCAAGCTGGTGAAAGCACAGCTGGCGCGCTGGAAGAAGATTTTGGCGGGACGGAAGTAATCCTTTTACCACCCGTCATCCTGAGCTTGTCTAAGGATCAGCCCCATATGACTTTTACCAAAATAGACGGCGCTCCTTGGGTAGATGCAGCAGCGAAGTTATTGCCCTTCGAGCTCCCAAGATGTTTCTCTGATTTCGTTCGTAATTATACCTTTTGTGATTTCGAGATAAAGCATCTGCATCATTACGATAATTTTGAAGGCACCCAACGATGGTGCTGGCATGTAGCTTTGACTGCTGACAAAGCTATCTTCGAAGTTTGCAATCGGCATCGATTTTTGCCGATAGGTCAGCCAGATACTGGTTCCTATGATCGTGTTTGCCTTGACCTGAATCGCCTTAAACGCGGCGATTGTCCAGTTGTACGACTTGATCATGAAGCGATCCTTCTGAAAGATAGAATTAAAATCGTTTCTGAGTTGGCTCCTTCTTATAAAAATTTGATCGAGAAGGTTTTGAACACATATAACGAGCTAGGGGAGGCTGATCCTTCGACAAGCGCAGGATGACTGCATTTTTGAAGTGCGACGGTCATAGACCGCCGCTACATTAACCGCTCCGTCGCACGAACTGCGACGGCTACCTTTACATCTCATGGAAAAGCTTAAATTTCTCACCCCTTCCTTGACCGAACAGCTGCGCGAGACGGCGGGCACCCCGTCGTACGTTTATGACGAGCGCACGCTGAAAAGCCAGGCATCCAAGGCACTGGCTTTCCCGAATGCCTTTGGCCTGACCGTCCGCTATGCGATGAAGGCGAGCCCGAACGCCGCCATTCTCCGCACCTTCGACGCCTGCGGCCTCCATTTTGACACCTCCTCCGGCTGGGAATGTGATCGCGCAATCAAGGCGGGCATCGCCCCGGCGAAGCTCTCCCTCAGCACACAGGAGATGCCCGTGAAGGAGCATTTCGTCCGCCTCTACCAGAGTGGGATTCAATTCAATGCCTGTTCGCTTTCGCAACTGGAGACGTTCGGCACGCTGTTCCCTGGCGGCAAACTCGGCGTCCGCTTCAATCCGGGCCTGGGCTCGGGCGGCACCTCGAAGACTAACGTGGGCGGCCCCTCCTCCTCCTTCGGCATCTGGCACGAGTTCATTCCTGCCGTGAAGGAAATTGTCGCGAAGCATCGGCTCCAGGTTATCCGCATCCACACCCATATCGGTTCAGGCAGCGATCCCGTGGTCTGGCAAAAGGCAGCCGATCTCTCGCTGAACATGGTTCGCCAATTTCCCGAGGCCACGATCTTGAATCTCGGCGGTGGCTACAAAGTCGGGCGCATGGATTACGAGAAGACGACTGACCTGGAAGTCATCGGTCGCCCCATCATGGAGAAATTCCAGGCCCTGCAGGCGGAGACGGGGCGGGCGCTCAAGCTGGAGGTTGAGCCGGGCACCTATCTGCTCGCCAACTCTTGCTCGCTGGTCACGACCATCCAGGACGTCGTCCACACGGGCCGCGACGGCTACCATTTCCTCAAGCTCGACGCAGGCATGACAGAGATTCTCCGGCCCGCCCTCTACGCCGCGCAACATCCCGTGGTCGTGCTGCCCCGGAAGGAAACCAGCGAGACGATGCCCTATGTCGTCGTGGGCCATTGCTGCGAAAGCGGCGATCTGCTCACCCCATCGCCGAAGGATTCGGGCGAGCTTGGGCCGCGCGAATTGCCGAAGGTGGAGATTGGCGATCTCTGCGTCATTGAGGGTGCGGGGGCCTATTGCTCGGCGCTTTCGGCAAAGAATTACAATTCCTTTCCGGAGGCGGCGGAAGTGCTGTTGCGGGAGAATGGCGAGTTGGTTTTGATTCGCAAGCGGCAGACGCTGGAGCAGATTGTGGAGAATGAGATTCCATTGGCGTGAGGGAACAGGGGAGGAATAATGTGAGGTCCATCGACTTCACCGCGCTTCGCTCAGGATGACTGTTTTTAAAGGGTCGCTTACGCGTCTGACTACACCTTCGGACGAACCCGACCGCGATCGCTTCCTGTGCGCGTTGCGCGCCCGGACAACAAGTTGTCCGGGCCAACGAGTGACACCGTTGCGTGGCGCGCAACGGCTACCGAAAGCGGGGAAGGCGGCGACGGTCATAGACCGCCGCTACAGTGAGACTTAGTTATTCGGATTGAAACCGCTGAGCCGTCCCGTCGCGACACGTTTGACCCATTCCCAACGTTTGTTGATCGGCCAGAGCGGCGGAAATAGTCTCGTGAAACCAGAGATATTTTGTTGCGCGGCCGCCAACGAGACGCGGGCAAAAGCCGCCTCACAATCCTGCGCAATTCGCTCCTCCCTCAAGCCCTCGCAGGAAAGAGGCTCGCCGATTTCGATCAGCGCATTGGGCCGGTCTTCGCGAAAGAACTCGTAGCGGATAGCTAATGGGATCAACAGCGCCTGGGGCGTGCTTTGCGCGAGATAGTAGGCTCCGGGCTTGATTTCGATTGGCTCATCCGGGCGGCAGAGCTTGCCCTGGGGAAATATCCAGAGCGCTGTCTCATTCTTCTTCAACAAGCGCTTGGCGTAGCGCAGGGAAACCGCAGCGCTGACGGGGTGATCAAGATCGACCGAGAACGCCCCTAAACGGGCGAAAAGGCGGTGATGCTGAAGCTGCTTTTCCTCCATCATGCAATAGGCCTTCCTGGGGAGCATGTGCTTGGTCAGGAAATAGCAAATAAGTCCGTCCCACCAATTGGTGTGATTACAGAAGAGGAGGACGGGACGGTCGCCGGGTAGCCCGCGAAGATGTTCCAGTCCCCGTGCCGCGATGGTGTGAAAAGCCCGGCGCCCCATGCGACGGAAGTAAGGAAAGAGCAGCCGATCAATGAGATCGCTTTTATGGGCCGGAATCACAGCCCGAATTTAGCGAAAAGCCCTGGACGTGTCTTTAGAAACCGCCGGACTTAACGGAGGCACCTCGCCCGGCACGCAAGCCAGAGCTTGCGCGAAAACGAAACCCGGACGCGCCCCTGGTAGACCTGATAATCGGCCCGTTCGATTTCATCCAGAATCGCCCCGTAGACCGTGCTCATCAACCGGGCGCAAAAGCGCGATCCATCGTTGGGCAACGCGGCAATTCCCGGTTCGGCATAGCTGTAATAGGCGCGCGCACGGCCAATCTGAAACCGCATCATGGCCCGGAACGACGCGCTCATCCGGCGTTGCGCGATGTCATCCTCCGTCAGTCCAAATTTCTCCAATTCATCATGCGGTAAATAAAGGCGGTCGCGCTCCCAATCTTCCTGGATGTCGCGCAGGATATTGGTCAGTTGCATCGCCGTGCCAAGGTCACGCGCCGGCTTCAGTAACTCCGGCGCAGGTTCGGTCAAAACATGCACCATGATCAGCCCGACTACTGAGGCGACATGATAACAATAACGCTCCATCTCATCCCAGGTCTGGATACGGACGCGTCCCCGGTCCATCTCCACGCCCCGGAGCAAATCTTGAAAGTAGTCCTGGGGGATCGAGCGCCTCTGGCTGGTTTCGCGAAACGCCATCAGCCATGGCAAGGACCGCATCAATGTCTTGGGTTCTTCCACCTGATAGGCACCATGAAGGAGATGCTCCAGATCAGCGAGGGCCCGGAGTCGCGAACCTTCATCGGGGGCGAGATCGATCTGGTCATCGACATACCGGCAAAAGGCGTAGACGGCATAGGCATCGCTCCGTTTTTGCGCCGGCAGAACATGGGAGGCGAAATAAAACGTCTTGGCATGATGCCGGGTCATCCCGCGACAAACCTGGCGTGACGTGGAGAGAGCATCAATTTCACCCATGAGCTTGAAAAGCAAATCCAGCGGGCGCGGTGTGGCGCGGGCTTAGAGTGTTCCTGTATGTTGGGTCTGTTGCCGCACCAGTGAAAACGCCAATCGCAATCCGTCGATTTGCACCGGGCTAAAAGAAGAATGATCGAGCGCGGCTTCCGCTTTCTGGAAAAGCGATTCCATCTGCCGGGTCAGCAGCTCGACCGCTCCCGACTTGTCGATGAGCTGCTCGATCTTGCTGACCGAGGCATCGTTGGAAGTCCGGGTGCTCAGGCAAAGCTGCAGAAAGCTGCGATCGACATCGGTCAGCTGCTCGTAAGCGGCTCGAAGCAGCAGGGTCTTTTTTCCTTCCAGGATGTCGGTCTGGCGCAAACGGTCGACGCCCTTGAATTGCTGATACTCGATCAGATCGTTCTGGATTTGGAACGCCAATCCGACGGGCTCAATCAACTCGGCCAATTCCCGCAGATGATCGGCCCCAAGTCCCGCCAGCAACGCGCCGAGAACCAGCGGCGCTTCAAACGTGTACCGGGTCGTTTTGAGGGTGTACATACGGGTAATATCTTCCTCCTCAACCCGCGCAATATCGCGTGTACCGAGCAGGATGTCGTAGATCTCACCCGCACCGGTATCAGTAATGTAGCGCAGAAAATGAGCTAGCGCGGCATCACGCCGGTCTGGCTCAAAATCGGTCGAGCGCAGCGTGTCGACCGCCATCGCAAAAAGAATATCCCCGATCACCAGGGCAACGTTTTCACCAAACCGTGCCGCACCGTCGATCTTTCCCAGCCGTTCCTCAACCAGTTTATGAAACGTGGGCAGTCCCCGGCGCTTCTCCGATTGATCAATGACATCGTCATGTACCAGGATGAACGCGTGAAGCAGCTCCAGGGAGAGGGCTGCCCGCAGCAGCGAATTGTTCTCAAACGGGCGCTCCCCGCCAAAGATGCGATACGAACTGAGGAATAAAAGGGGCCGAATCCGTTTGCCCCGACGGGTCACGAACTCCGTCATGTCGAGATAAAGCGGCTCGAACAAATCCCCATAGGCATAGCGCTCGGCGCTCTCCTGAAAAAAGCGGGCGAGAAATGGCTCGAAGTAAGTTGGGGCCTGCTGCAACTCGGCGCGAAGAGTGGTGGCGGGGCTGCTCATACCTTGGCAGAGAAATGGAAGGTGGCTCGCACAGCCCAAATGGTAAGTCAATTTACCGTGGGGCGCAAATAGGGAAGTTACCCACCCCCTCCCCAACCTTACGGGACCACATCCACCGGCGTGCCGACAGAGACGTTTGAGAAAAGCAATTCCGCAAACGCGTGCGGCTGGCGAATGCATCCGTGCGAGGCCGGATAACCGGGCAGATAACCAGCGTGGAGACCGACGCCATCGTCACGAATCCGCAGGTAATAGGGCATGTCCGCCGAGTCGTAGGCTGTCCCGGGCGGCGGTGTCTGACCAACCTCCGCGTTGCCATCCACGACATAGCCATTGGCATCCACGAAAACGCCGTAGAGGTTCGACTTGTGATCGATGTCCTTCACCAAAATCGTGTAATGGCCCGTGGGCGTATCGTGGCCCGGTTTACCCGTGGTGATAGGGCTGATGCCGGCGATGCGATCTCCCTGGTAGACGTAGACCTTCTGCTCCCCGATGCGCACTTCAATCCGGGTAATCGGTTGGTTCGGATCGGGCTTCCAGACGTAATTCCAAAGCTGGTAGCGAACCCGCTCCTGGAGCGTGTATTGCCGCACCACCGGAGTCTTGGAGGAATAAACCTGGGCCTTGCGGGTCGAAGTCGAAGACGTGTCGTCCGCCCGGAGGCTGTGGCTTAAACTTAGGAGTAGAATCCCCAACCCGAAGTAGACCGCACGACGAAAGTCAGGCGAGACGCTCAGCAAGTGAGTGGATCGCGAAAGGTTCAGGTTCATTTTGAGGAGATTACTTCTCTAGACCATGTGGTTCTAAAGTAAAGAACAACAACGGCAAACAAGTAGTCCACTCTACCTTAATCTGGACGTTAAGCCACCTAAATGAGCGGCACCCGATTTAAGAATCGCCGCTCCAGGCGCCTACCGGTTCCCCCGCGCCACGATCAAAACCCCCGCGAAAATCAAGATGGCCCCAATCACCGTGGCCGTGTTGAACGTCGTCTGGCGAAAGAGCACCCAGGCGAAAAAGGCCGTGAAAAGCGGATAGGTGATCTCAATGAGAGAGGAGAGGGTGGCGTTCTTGGCCTCAATCGACATAAATATCAGCATGCCGGCGATCGTCGTGGCCATGATCGCCACCGCCAGCCAGCCCATGTCCGGCCCCAATGCGCGGACTTCTTCCGCCCCCGCCTGCCACTTGCCTGTCACCGTGATCAGGGCGGCGAGCGCCAAAACGCCAAAGAATAAATCGATGAAGAAGAGCGTCTGCGGGGAAACGCCCCGCTCCAGCAACCGTCCGCTCACCGCGTAGTTAACTCCCCAAAGCACCGCCGCGCCCAGTGCGTAAAAAAGCCAGGTCATGCCGGAAGCTTGCGAAGCTCCCCTCCCCGTGTAAAGCCGAACCGCCCGAGGTTAGGCCACGGCGTAAAAAACGCAGTAGAGCACGGCCAGGGTAATGATCAACCAGATCACATGCAGCGCCTTATGGTGCTTGATCTGGGTGCGCACGCTCTTCGAGAAAATCGCCGCGATCACGTGCATGATGAAGAGGGCCGGAATTAGAAGGAGAAAAAATAAATACATAAAATAAATAGTCCCAACGGGATTCGAACCCGTGCGACCTCCGTGAGAGGGAGGCGAGCTAACCACTACTCCATGGGACCTCGTTGCGCTTTTGCGCGGAGGATTACCAAACCACGTTTGGTCGCCCTTGTCGAGTCCTGGATGCTCTTGTGTTTGACATTGTCGCGGCAAACCGGAAAATAGGCACCCTTCGTACCCGATGGTGTAATGGTAACACAGCGCCCTTTGGAGGCGTTATTCATGGTTCGAGTCCATGTCGGGTAGCCCTCCCCTGTTCAGCCAGCCTGCCATTGCCCGATTGCACGGGCGACGAATAGGGTTACTTTCTTTTACGCCAGATTGAAAATCAGGCGCCAATCCCCACCGGTGTACCTCGATCACTCTCCATGCCCTTAGTCTTGAGCCACTCCAACGAAGTCTCCGCGCGGCCCGGTAACGGCTTCATCGCTGAATTGCTGAAAGCCTGGGCGAGGCTTCTGGACAGTGAGTTGCCCGGCACGCTGCGGCGCGATCCGGAAAATCTACGACGCGCCCGGCTGCTGCTGGGCTTCGGCATCCTCGGCTCCTGCTTCGGCTCGATCTACGCCCTGTTTTACCTCGTGCTCGGCCATTACTGGGGCGCGGGTATCGTTATTTCCTGCACGCTGGGTGTCGCGCTCTCCCCGTGGCTGATGTGGAAAACGGGTTCCATTCAATGGGCGGGCAATTTCTTTGCCGCCATCCTCACCTCGGGATTTCTCGGACTCTGTTTTGTGGAGGGTGGCATTCATGGTCACGCCATTGCCTGGCTGGTCAGCGTTCCGCTCTGCGCTTTACTGCTCACCGGCGTACGCCCGGCTCTCAAATGGGTGGCGATCTCTTTTCTCGCGGCGGCATTTATCGTCGGGCTCGATCTGTGTGGCATTGAGCTGCCCGTGACCTACGACCCGAAGTGGAACGGAGTGATCTCCGCAGCGGGCTACCTGGGCCTGGTGGCGTTCATGTTCATTCTCGGCTTCATCTTTGAAAATGGCCGGGGCCACGCCTATGCCCAGATGGAGGTGGCTCTTGATGAATTGGAAAGCTCCAACAGCCAACTCGTGGCCATGGACAAGGAAAAGAATGAGTTCCTCGCGATTGCCGCTCACGACCTGAAAAATCCCCTCTCCGTCGTCCTGCTCAATGCGGAAATGATCAAGGAGGTCAACGATCCCGAACTCACCCCGGTCCTGGCCAGTCCCATTATCGAGGCCGCCCAGCGCATGCACCGCCTGATCACCAATCTCCTCGACGTGAATGCCATTGAAGAGGGCCGGTTTGCCTCCAATCTGGAAAAATGTGACTTCGGCGATCTCATCCGGCAATGCGCCACGCACAATCTCCCCGCTGCCACGCGGAAAAGCATCGAACTCCAGCTCGCGATTCCGGAAAAGATCTACGTCCGTACCGACTGCACCGCCACCGCTCAAATCCTGGACAACCTCATTTCCAACGCCATCAAGTACTCGCCCTTCGTCAGCACCGTCAAGGTGTGCCTGCTCACCGACTCCACCCATGCCCGCGTGGAGGTCACCGACCAAGGCCCCGGCATCAGCGGGGAAGACCAGAAGCGCCTGTTCCAGAAATATAGCCGTCTTAGTTCCGTTCCCACTGGCGGCGAATCATCCACCGGACTCGGACTGGCCATTGCGCGGCGGCTTGCCGAGGCGATGTCCGGCAGCATCGTTTGTCAAAGCACCCTCAATGCGGGCTCAACTTTTTCGCTCTCCCTGCCTCTCTGGCCTCAGGAGGTTCAGGCCCCTGTCGCCACGGTCAGCACGCATGTCCAAACCGGCAAAGTGAAAATCAGTATCGAAGCGGCAGACTAAGTCGGAACGCTCCCAGCCTCACGCCCCGTGCGGACTCGAACCGACGACAGGTTTGCCGTCAGGATTTTTTAAACCCTCGATATTCGCATCAAGGGTGAAGATGACTTTCGCAAAAGTGAAGTAGCCGCCAAGGGCGATGATCATCAGCAGGAGAGTGAGCAGGCCCAGGTAGAAGGGCGTGGGGAAGTGGAATCGACGAGGCTCTTCCGGGACTGGTTCCTCAGGGTTTCGATCCCGGTATATGACGAACAATCCCATCACCGCCAGCACCAGCAGCAGGACCGTGCCCAGGATCAAATAATCCATGCTGGAAACCACCGTCGCGACCAGTTGATTGGCCGTGCTCATCATCGGATCGCCTTTTGCATCCGGAAGCATCGCGGGTGAATCTCCCGTCAGCACAATCATTCCACCGATGGCCCCGGGAGGCGTGGTAATCAGCTTGTCGTTAAGCAGCTCACCCGTGCGGGCGTTGTATTTCCTCACCGTGCCATCACGAAAAAAAGCGACGTAGAGGTTGTCTCCCGAGACGGCGATACTCGTCGGACGATCCAGCGCCGGAATGACCG
This sequence comes from uncultured Verrucomicrobiota bacterium, assembly GCA_903863295.1. Classification (GTDB taxonomy): domain Bacteria; phylum Verrucomicrobiota; class Verrucomicrobiia; order Methylacidiphilales; family UBA1321; genus JABDGH01. The sequence goes on from CAIPBM010000002.1 coordinate 14,110, forward strand.
GAGGCGTCCCGGGATTCTCCGCCAGGTGCTCCGGATCGACGGTGTATTTGTAAACCGCCCCGTCCGGCGCACGGGTCCCCCAATCGACCCAAAGCGATCTTCCCGATAATACCATGCCGTTCGCCTCAATGACCCTGGGGATGAAGGTCGAATTGAGCACAATACCCGTCCCGGCATCATATTCGCCGATGGATCCACGGCCGTCGCCATAGAGCAGGACAAACAATTTATTTCCATCCACCGCCAGGCCGACCGGGAAATTCAAATCGGAAATGAGCAGCGAATTCAGGACGGCGCCCGTCGTCGCATCAAACGTTCTGACTTTCCCCAGGTTCGCCTCCCTCCCATCCATGTTCGCGACATAAAGAACGTTATCGGAAACCGCTACGGCGTCTGGAAAGATCACTCCACTGACCAAGGCCGGATTGATGACCGCCCCCGTCCGGGCGTCGTACTTGCCCACCTTGCCCGTGCCAAAATCGGAGATATACAAAGCTCCGTTGTCGATGGCCAATCCTCGTGGCCTGATGAGTCCGGTAATAAAGGATGGATTGATCAGCATGCCCGTGTCGGCATCGTAAACCGCAATCGAACCGGTGGCGTGATTGGCCACATAGAGCAAATCCGCCTGGGACTCGTTACTCCACAATCCCAGCAAGCCCACGAACAGGATTAATTTCAAAAGTTGGTTCACGGGAACAAGGGCTTATTAATATGAGGCCGAAATGCTACCCCTCCCGTCTCACGGTAGTAAAGTTAGTCGAATTATTTTTTAAGGATTACGGTAATAGACTTGCCCCTCTTCTCCTCGACTTTACGCTTAAAATGCCGTCCAACGGCCTCATTTTGAAAGCGCACACCTATCTTATCATCGGTTGGATTCTCGGACTAAACTTCGCCAATGCGCAAACGAACCCTGCGCCCGTCAACCAGATAGCACCCACTGATAACCGGGTGATTTTAACCCCAGCCTCGCCACACTCTCCCCAAATCCACGGACCCAAGATCTTTGGCGTGCGCCCCGGTTCACCATTTCTTTATTCGATCCCTGCGACGGGTGATCGTCCCATGCATTTCTCCGCAGACGGTCTTCCCGGTGGCTTACATCTGGACGAATCGACTGGGCGAATTTCTGGAACGTTGACCTCCAAGGGAACATTCTCCGTCACGCTCCACGCGCGAAACTCACTCGGCGATTCCACCCGGCCATTCAAGATTATCGCCGGCGATGAGATCGCCCTCACCCCGCCGATGGGTTGGAACAGTTGGAACTGCTGGCACTCCGGCATCAGCCAGGCCAAGGTCCTGCAATCGGCTCATGGCCTGGTGAACTCGGGGCTCGCTCAACATGGGTGGATCTACGTGAATATCGATGACGCCTGGCAGGGCGTTCGCGGCGGTGAGTTGAATGCCATCCAACCCAACCCGAAAACCTTTCCCGATTTCCCGGCCATGGCCCGCGAGATTCACGACATGGGCCTGAAACTGGGAATTTATTCGACGCCGTGGGTCACTTCCTATGCGGGGCATGTGGGCGGTTCCTCCGAGAATGCGGAAGGCACTTGGGATCACGCGACGATGACCAAGGGGCCCAAGAATAAAAAAATCCTGCCCTTTGCGATTGGCTCTCATCACTTCTTCCTGAACGATGCCAAGCAATGGGCGGCGTGGGGAGTCGATTACCTCAAGTTCGATTGGGCTCCCATCGAACCGCCGGAGACGGAGGAAATGGAAAATGCCATTCGTGCTTCGGGACGTGATATTGTTTTTAGTCTCTCCAACAACGCGACCAATTCTCTTTTCTCAGTCATTCCGGAAGTATCAAAAATCGGCAATAGCTGGCGACTCGGCAACGACATCAGCGACAACTGGAATTCGGTGGTCGGAAACGGATTTCACCACGACCAGTGGGCTCCTTATTCGCATCCGGGCCATTGGAACGATCCCGATATGTTCGAAGTCGGGACCAATGGCGGCGGCACGCCCAAGCGTTTGACTGCAGAGGAGCAATACTCGCACGTCAGCCTCTGGTGCCTGCTTTCAGCCCCCCTGTTGCTGGGTTGCGATCTGGATCATCTCGACGATTTCACCCGAGGGCTCCTCACCAATGATGAAGTGATCGATCTCGATCAGGACGAATTAGGCCGCCAAGCGACCTGCGTCGCCAAGGAAGGTGACTGCGAAGTCTATGCCAAACCCTTGGCAGATGGTTCCTGGGCGGCTGGTCTCTTTAATCTCGGTAAAAAGGAAACCCCGGTAACCGTGAAATGGAGCGATCTCGGCCTTTCCGGGCAGCAAATGGTTCGCGACCTGTGGCGACAAAAGGATGTGGGCTTACTCGCCGATCAGTTCTCCGCCCCCGTACCTTCCCACGGCGTCGTCCTGATCCGAATCATTCCGTCGAATTAATTCCACGCATCGCAACGGTGCCTTCCTCCGGGATAAGCGTCCCAACATTGGAGCGCTTTCGTTAGATCTGTGGCCAGCCTGTAAGGCTGGCTATCCTATAGCCCAGGGTTGGCGCAGTAGCGCCTACCCTGGGAACACCGGTACAAGTTCCCTACGCTGTAAGCGTTGAAGCGTGACCGACACTTTATCCCTCCGTCACACGCCAGAGGGTAAAGTCATAAACGCGCGTCCGCTTACCATCCGTGATGGAAAGGTTGGCTTCATGCGAAGGCTGCTTGATCCAAGGACTATCCAAGATCGGCCATTGCGCCGGATCAACGGGCTGCCCATCAATGATCGCCTCACCCCCAAATACGCGCGAGATGGTTTTTCCCGTGCGGGCCGTATAGCTCGCTTTCAGCGTGCCTTTATCTTCAAGTTCCAGCTTCGACCTCTCGTCCAATGCCTGCTTAAAAGCCTTCAACCGTTCCTCCGGCGTGGCTCCGGCAAAATCGGCCGGACGCGCCGTTTCCAGGGCCACCGCAAACCGGGAACCTTCGATCCTGAATTCTGAATCGCCCGCCTTGGGTTTAGGCGCGGCGGCCTTGATGCCGGCGTTGCGATCCCACGCGAATGACTGACTGGCAGTCACCGCAATGAGCACGCTTGCGTAATGAATGAAAACACGGTTGGTCTTTTCCGCTTCATCCACGATGGCCTGCCATCCACCGGGCACGAAACAGAGCGCATACTTGAAATTCGCCTTCGCCGTATCGCAAACATAGAGCAACGCGTCTTCGTGTTGAATATTGGCCTGGGCCTCAGCGATTGTCCCGTGCGGATGACTGACCGAAACGGCATTGAGCTGCCCCGGCGGGTTGTCATTCGCGGGGACGGTAAGCCAGAGAAAATTATTGCGACTGACATCAGGCTCCAACCACATCACTCCATACGGATAGGATTGCCCAAAATTCCGTGGCCGGGCGATGAACTGGGCCTCGCTGAAGAGAACGTAGCTCCGGTTGACGTAGGAAATCTGTACAGGATCCCAAAAGTGACTCCGCGCGGTATAGGCCTGATTCCTGTCCGTGGCGGCATGTTCCAGCAACGGGTTGAGATCGTATTCCATCACCACGGGCATCATCGCCTCCGCACTAATTCGCGGCGTCACTAGTCCGCCGAAATAAACCCAGAGTGTGGCGACCGAGCCCCAGGGCTCCATGGTCAGGAGATCGGGATAACTGCGCCCGGTGGCAAGTCCCCACACTCCTTTCAACCAGGTCGAGACACATTGGGCCAGGCCAGCTTCGAACGCCATGTGAGCGCGCCGCTTCATTTCAGGATCGCGGGCAAGGTTGGCCAAGGAGAGCATCGGCATCAGGTTGTATTTGAAATAAGGCCATGAGGCGTACTCCCCAAATCCGTCTTGGCAGACATGCAAGAGGTGAGCGAACAATGCTTTCTCCGCACTGGGATCGTTGGGGCGATAAGCGGCAACCGGCGCGAAAGCTTCCTCTCCCCAAGCCACGCTGCCGAGATACCGAATCACTTTGGCGAGCGTCGAAAGGTTGGAAGTCCGGGCATCCTTATAGTAGGTCGTATGGCAGAGAAGGTCCCTGAGAATCGTTTCACTGGCTGGATCGATGTAGGATCTCCAGCGCATGAAGCAATGCAACGCAGGCCAAAGCTCGAACATCTCCACCTGCCGGACCCGCGCATGAGGAAGCGCGGCCAGCGCGGTATTCGCGATCGAGCGCCCTTCATCCATCTTACCCGCCAGAAAACAGGCTTGGGCGGTGTAGAAAGGGATACGAGCATATTGCCCAGGGTTTGCCACCACGGTCTCAAGCAGCCATTGACGACGGGCCTTGAAGCTGGAGAGATCAGGAGACGCTGAATCGCTGGCGACGGCCTCAGCCAAGATCCCCATCGGAAGGAACCCGCAAGCGACACCAGCTTTCAGGTTGAGTTCCAGAAAACGCCTTCGAGAAATCGAGATCATGTTCAATCTGTCTGATCTCCCGCTTCGCGATTACTGAGTGACAATCTCAACATTCGCGGGCGTAAGACCGGAGGATTCCGCCTTCAGCTTGAGCGTGCCCGCCTGCTCCGTGCTCCGAAGCACGATCAAAGCCCGCCCATGGAACACATGACATTGCGTACCCTGATACGGTTCCTCACTCTTGAGATTGGCGTTGCCTAAGCCGGCAATCGTACCAGGCCCCGTCAAAGTAAACGTCACCAAACCGTCCGCGTTCGGCTGGAGTTGCCCATCCTTATCCACCACCTCGACCTGAAGAAAAGACAAGTCCTGTCCATCAGCCTTGATGGTTGAGCGGTCGGCCGTCAGTCGAATGGCGCTCGCTTCCCCAACCGTTTTCAATTCCGCATCACCCACTTCCTGGCCATTTTCCACGCCAACGGCTTTCAGCGTGCCGGGTTGATAGGGCAAGGTAAAGGAAGCCTGAAAATTTTGCGCACGCGTGGTCGGCTTCTGGTCAATCAGCTTTCCATTGAGGTAAAGCCGCACCTGCTCGTAACGCGAGTAGACCTCAACGGTCATCGGTTTTCCTTCGCGCCCCGGCCAGGTCCAGTTCTCCCAGGTCGGAAACCAGCCCCAGCCAACCACAATCACTTTCTTGTCATCCTCGGGTTGACGTACGGCGAGATAGATCTTTTCGCCTTGGTTCCACATGATGTTGCGCAAATGCCCCGCCGGTTTGGCATTTCCCAGAAGATCAATGTCTCCCGGATTGGCCCCGCGCCATGGGTAGAGACTATCGCTTCCGTGCATGACCGGGTGTATCTTTTTATCCGTTGGATCTTTGGGCGGGGTGAGAGGTTCCGTCGGGTCTCCCTCATAGAACCAGCGTCCGACTCCACACTCGCCCAGATAGTCCTGAGCCGACCAGACAAAGTCACCCACGACATAGGTGTTGTCCTGCACCGCAAAAGCGGGTCCCACCGGCGGGCTGGATTCGGTGCTCACCAGGACGCGGTCCGGATACTTGTCATGTTGGGCGATGTGCCGAGCAAGGGCGTAATTACTCCCTACGATGTCAAGCGAGTTCCAGTTCAAGTCCGCGTTCTTGATTCTCATCGGCTCTTCCGCCGCCGGTTTCTTGGGGTCGATCGGCCAGCCCAGAATGCCATTGGTCACCGGCCGGGTCCGGTCAAGGGAATGGATTTCCCCCGCAAGCTTTGGCCCATATTCACCGCCCATGTCCGTATAAATCGCGGGAATTTCATTGCCAATACTCCACAGGACAACGGACGGATGATTTCGGTCGCGCTTCACCATCGCATCGATATCGCGCTGCCACCAATCCTCGAAAACCACGCTGTAGTCGAATTTATTTTTGCCCTTGACCCAGCAATCGAATGCTTCATCCATCACCAACATTCCTTGGCGATCACACTCATCAAGTAGCTCCGGCGAAGGCGGATTATGCGCCGTGCGAATCGCATTGAATCCAATCGATTTCAGCAAGGTGATCTTGCGGGCCTCCGCGCGGTCAAAGGCACAAGCCCCGAGGACACCGTTGTCATCATGGATACAACCGCCACTCAATTTATAAGTCTTGCCGTTAAGCGTGAGGCCTTTAGCTGCCGACCAGGCGAGGGAACGAATACCAAATGGGGTGGCCACTTGATCGACCGGTTGACCATCAACGGTCACGTGGGTGACGGTATTCGATATCTGCGGGGTTTCTGGAAACCAGAGCGGTGGATTTTTCAGGTCGAAATCCTGCTTAACCACCTGCGAACCTGAAGCGGGCAGACCGACTGTCGACTGCACCCGGCCCAGTTCCTTGCCATCGGGGCCAAGTAAGATGGTCTCGATTTGCGCTGATTTGGCGGATGCCGTTCGGTTCAAAATCTCCGTCTGCACCGTAACTTTGGCGGCGCTGGCATCTGCCTGCGGAGTGCTGACAAAAACACCCCAGGGCGCAACCTGTACTTGGTCGGTCACCACCAGGTTAACGTGCCGGTAGATGCCCGAGCCGCTGTACCATCGGCTGTTTTTTTGCTGGGAGTTATCCACCCGCACAGCGAGAAGGTTCGCGCCTCCAATCTTGAGAGCTGGGGTCAGATCGACCCAGAAACTGGTGTATCCGTAGGGGTGGAACGTCAGCTTTTGGCCATTCAAATAGACGTCCGCGTTCATGTAGACCCCCTCGAACTCAACCTGAACGGTTTTGTTCTTCCAGGACGGGGGCGCGTCAAAATGATAGCGATACCAGGCAATCCCGGCTGGAAAGAATCCGCCACCGCCGCCCATCGGAGCCTGGGCTGAATTTTTACCCTCAATACTCCAATCATGCGGCAGAGTCACGGCTCTCCAACTCGAATCATTCAGGCCTGGCGACGAGGCATCTGCCGGATCCCCTAGAAAAAACTTCCAGTTGTCATCCAGGCGGGTCTGCTCACGGGGATTTGTATCCAATGCCCAACTCGATCCACTGATCACCCAACCAGCAACGACGACGAGGAAAGTCTTCTTAAGCATCATAAGTATATTTCATTGAGCACAAAATCTGTGCAGACATCAGTTAAACCCTGTCACAGGACGATAGTTTCCATCATTATTTGCTATTTTTATCGCAACATTTGCATTTATCTCCGGTTTAGTATGCATAGAAAGCTTTATTCAAGCCGCAACCACCCCCCCCTATTTTACGTGAAAATTCGCCTTACTCTCCTGCTCTGTTGTTTACTCAATCTGACCTCAGCGGCCTTCGGACAAAATCCGTCTCCCGCCCCGTCTACACCCCCGCCGCCCACCGAAACCAAAGAACAGCGGGATGCCCGCATGGGTTGGTGGCGCGATGCGAAGTTCGGCATGTTCATTCACTGGGGCGTCTATTCCGTTCCCGCCGGCTTCTATCAAGGAAAGCCGGTTCCCAGCATCGGGGAGTGGATCATGTGCAATGGCAAAATCCCCATGGCCGAGTACCAAAAATTCCCGGCACAATTCAACCCGACCAAGTTCAACGCTGAGGAATGGGTGCAGATCGCCCAAGACGCCGGGGTCAAGTATATCGTCATTACCGCAAAACACCACGACGGCTTCGCGATGTACCACTCGACCGTCAGCCCCTTCAACATCTACGATGCCACTCCCTTCAAACGGGATCCTCTTCAGGAGTTGGCGGAAGCCTGCCGCAAGCATGGCATCCGCCTCGGTTTTTATTATTCCCAAGCCCAGGACTGGAACCATCCGGGGGGAGCTGAATCCAAGGGCAGTTGGGATCCCGCGCAGGCTGGCGACATGGATCAATACCTGAAGATGATCGCCGTCCCCCAGGTGAAAGAACTCCTGACCAACTATGGCCCGGACACCCCAGCCGTGCTCTGGTGGGACACCCCCCATGGCATGACGGCGGAACGTGCCGCTCTTTTCCAACCCGTGCTCGCTCTGAAGCCACAACTCATCACCAACAACCGTCTCGGCGGAGGCTACAAGGGCGATACCGAAACGCCGGAGCAACACATCCCGCCCAAAGGTTATCCCGGCGAAGATTGGGAAACCTGCATGACCATCAATGGCACATGGGGTTACAAGTCCAATGATACCAATTGGAAATCTACCGAGACCCTGCTCCATAACCTCATTGATATCGTCAGCCACGGCGGCAACTATCTGCTCAACGTTGGCCCCACGTCTGAAGGTATCATTCCCCAACCGGAAGTTGATCGTCTCAAGGCGGTCGGCGACTGGTTGAAGGTCAATGGAGAGGCCATCTACGGTGCCGGGGCAACCTGCTTCGGCGACGAGGCGGGCGCCTATAGCCCCAAGGAAAAGGACAAGGACGGCAAGCCCAAGTTCATCGTCAAGTGGGACTGGCGCTGCACGACCAAGCCCGGGAAAATCTACATCCATCTCTTCAAGTGGCCCGCTACCCCGTTCAGCTTGACCGGCGTTCCAGGCACCGTGACCCAAGCCTATCTCCTGGCCGATCCAGCGCACAAGCCTCTGCCGATCAAACAGACGGGCGGTAACGTGACCATTAACCTGCCAGCTCAGGCCCCGGATCCGATCGCCACTGTCGTTTGTCTGGAAACCAAGAGCTAGTTGCTCCCGGGCCCGCTGTATGCCAAATCTCCGAGACCTCTCATTCCTGGTCATGGTCCCAGGGATGATGATGGTCTTCGGAATGTGGAATCCGGAAGGCAGAGCAGCCGAGCCAGCCGAGGATATCTCCGATCCGGCAGCACCAGCTCTCCTCGCCGGTGATCCCGTCGCATCCGACGAACTCCGCCTGAATGGAAAAACCGAAGCCGAACGCGCCACGGCCTTTCTCCACTATTGTGCCAGCACCCAACCAAGCGCGCCGCTCTATCCGAAAGCGGCAATGTGCAAATACGTCGCCCGGTTGATTCTCAAATCGGATACCGGATACGCGCTCACCCAGATTGACCAAGCCGTGACTGCGGTGCTGAACAAGGCTCACTCGGGCCTGTCCAAGAATCCACCCGACCCTCACGCACTCGATCCCTTTGATAAACATGCTCTCGTCCACACCTGGATTTTATGCCGTGAGCAAATACCCTCCGCCACCGTCGATAAAATCCGTGCTTACGTCGCGCTTTGGCATCACCGGGTATGGAAAGGCTACGGCGCGATGAATTATCGTCTGATGGAGGACGGCTCCGGCTATATCGCCGCGGAGCAATGGCCTGAACTGGTCGATGCGGATGGCCTCCATGCCGATGAAATCAAGGCCATCACCCGGGAGCGTATCTTCGGCTATTTCAACGATATCGTTCATCGTAATTTCGGCGAGTACGAGGCACCGACCTATGAAGGAATCGACCTGTCGGCGATCAAGATGCTGGCCGATTCTTCGCTCGATCCCGAAATGAAAAAGCGGGCGGCGTTGACCCTCGACTGGATGTTGCTGAACATCGCCTGCTCCTGGAATCAAGGTTACAACACCGCCTCCTGCGGACGCGCGAAGTACTGGGGATCGACAGATACGTCACCCGACGATCTCGATTCAACTGCCGCCATTGGCTGGCTCTATTTTGGCGGCAACCGTCCCGTGCGCGGACGCGGTATGGACGACGCACTTTCCGTGTGGATGGCCTGCCCCGGTGCTTACCAGCCACCCGGCATCATCGTCGAGATCGCCCACGACCGGAAAGCTCCGGTGACACACCTGGGGAGCGTCCTGCTTGGCCAGGGTCAAGTCCGGCTGACTGTTTATCACAGACCCTCCTACAGTCTGGCGAGCCAGTCCGAATTCCTGCCGGCACCGACCGACGGCCTCTACAAGGAAACACGTCGACAAATGCTCAAGTGGATATCTGAGAAGCCCTCCAGCACCTTTTGTCCCTTGCAGGAAAATCCCCGCCGCCCTTACCGCCTGCAGGAGCATATCGCCAATGTCTGGGGCTACGGGGAAAACCCGTATGAGCAGTCAATGCAGGACGGGGGAACCCTCATCGGCATTTATTCGGTGCCGGAAGATTACCCCTACTATAAACTCTCCGCCCCCTTCAGCCAGAGCGGATCCATTGTAAAACGTATCGAAAAGGCGGGCTGGGTCTTTTGTCACGGGGGCTCCATGCTTTTCGCGTTTCGACCGGTAAAGTCCTACACTTGGGGCAAACCTGAACAAGGCCACGATGTCCTGTGGAGTGATTTCCGCAAGAACGGCTGGATTCTCGAAACCTCCGAACTCGCACCTTATGCCGGGGGCGGAGTCGATGCGGAACTCGAACGGTTTGCGACGGCGGTGCTCACCCATACGAAACTCAATGCGACCGATATCGATGCCACTAATCCTCATCTGCGCTATACCTCCCTGTCCGGCCACCAGCTTGATTTGACCTACCGCCCTTTCGGTCAACCCTACTCCACGCAACAGTTGATTGACGGTCAGCCTATCGCTTATGCCGATTATCCGCTTCTCGGCAATGCCTGGGTTCATCAAGCCGTCAATGGAGATATCCTTCAGCTTCATTACGCCAATTCATCGCTAGAATACGATTTCAAAAACTGGACCACCCACCCCAACTAACCACTGCTTAGCCATGAAAAGAACCTACCTCCTCCTGCCCCTCTATCTGCTGCTGGCGGGGACAAATCAAGCCCTCCTGGCGGATGATTCCACCCCTTCTCCCTTCGCCGATAAGCCCTGTAATTCGTACAGCAACTATACCGCAGACGATGGAAAACCCGGTGTCCTGATTTGGGGCCAGGCACCACTGACTGATTTCGGCTCCCGCCAGATTCCCTTCGACCAGACGGGAATCCGCACTATCCGCCAAATCCCCGGTGCCGGCGTTCATCCGCGTATTTTTTTCGGCCCCGACGATTTGCCTGATGTCCGCAAACGGCTCAAGGAAACACGGTGCGGTCAGGAAGCCTGGAAAAATATCCTGAGTTGGACCGAGATGATGAAGGGCAAATACGATGACAAAGCTGACTATGCCCAGCCTGACGTGGAGAACGGTAGTTTTGGTGGATTACATGGACGCGTACCCCTGTTTCGCCTCGGCGTGCCCAGGGTCAACGGAGCCGCGTACAATCACAATCCGAATGCCGCCGCCTTTTACCAAAATTTGATCAAGGGCGATGCGACCGGCGTTCCCGATTACTACTGGAATGTCTTCTCCCTCGAGGCCTTCCGCTGCCTGATCGAAAACGATGAAGCTGGAGCCCAGGACCTCGCCAAGGCGGTCATCACGATGATGAAAGCCGACCAAGCCAAACGTGCGGCGGATCCCAAGAAGGCGGGCAAGACTCCCGAACAACCCGTGGGCGCCTTCCAGCTCGCGTTCACCTATGATCTTATTTTCAACTGGCTGACCCCGGAGCAAAAACAGGCGATTCACGACGAATTGGCCGAAGGCACCTGGTCACACGACAACTACGGCACATTCAACACCGCGGAAAGTTCCCGCAGCAATTGGGCCACCTTTTCTTATTGGCTCTATGAAGTGCTGGCGATTGAAGGTGAGCCGGGATTTAACGACCTCAAGGTGCGTGGGATGTACCGCGGATGGCGGGATTTGCTGACCTACGGCTGGTATCAGTCCGGTGCCACCTATGAAGGCGAGGCCAAAAACCAGATCGGCATGGATGGCGTCCTCCTCTTTGCCAGCCGTGCGCAAAAGTATGGCTTTGAGAATCTCTGCGGACATCCCTACCTGCAGTCCTACGCGCGGAAATTTCTTCCCCACAGCATCAACCCGATGCAAACCGGTTTTAACAAATACGATCTCCTTGGTGGTAGCCGCGCAGGATCGGGAGGTTTTACTCCCTGCGACCTGCTGGGCCTCCGTTACATGTTTCACGATGACAAGGTGATCAGTTGGGTTTACCGGAAGGCGATTGGTGAGAATTATGAAAACGTTCCCCAGCGTCCCGATGGTTACTACAATGGACTCCTTTTCTACGCCATCTACGCCACCGATTACGATCCTGCGGTCAACGATCCGAACCAGCTAAGCCTGGGCAATACGTTCTTTTGCGGAGAACGCGCCCTGCTCATGACTCGTAGCAGTTGGAATACGGACGCCCTGATGCTCAATCTCCATACCCGCGCGGCCAATGGCGGTCATCCTTTCGCGGATCGCAACGCGATCATGATTGCCGGGGCAGGGCGGGTCTGGTCGCCCAACGGCTACGCCAGTTTTACCACGGCGGAAAACAGTGTGGTCGATATTGACGACCAAACCCAGGACGTCCATTCGCCGGCACGGATGGTCGATTTCCAGCACAATCCCGAGGCGACCTTTGCCGTCGGCGATGCGAAATATGCCTGGGACTGGAATTTGTCGGTCCTGAATAAAAAGTTGGGTTACTACACGGAGGAGGACATCAAGAACAATACCGTCGAGATACCCGCTGGTGCCGAGCCGGAAAAGCACACCCCGAATGACTTTGCCTACACCAAGCTCCCCTTCGCCTATCTCAACCGCCCGCTGTTTGAGTTGGGCCATTGGATTTTGCCCAATGGCGCTCTCTCCCCGACCGTCCGCAAGCCGGGTTATCCCGTGCAACGGGCCTTCCGCACGGCGGGTTTGATCCGTGGCACGGAACCGTACGCCCTGGTGGTTGATGACATCCAGAAAGACGCAACCGTGCATCACTATGCCTGGACGTTTGCTTTGGAACCTGACATTCAAATCGCGAAGGTGGAGAACAGGGCCGACGGCGGGATGGACATCCTTCTTACCGGTTCCGACCCCGACCAGAAACAGGAACGCCCCAAGACTCCCCTGCCCTCGGATCTCGATGCTTCCGCGTCGATCCCGCCAGGCCAGCCGATGCTTCTGGTCCGCTTTTTAAACATCGCTCCTTCCGCCAAGGGGGGCGTCCCCCCGGCTAAACCCGAAATTGTTGAGCTCCCCAACCGCACCGATTCCAAAAAGTACTCGGCGATTCGTCGCTTGGTTGTTCCAAGCGACTCGGTATCCCCTGATTTCAAGGTGCTCCTCTTCGCCTACCGTCAGGGAGCCGCGTTGCCTGAGACGACGTGGAACGCGGATCGCTCTGCGGTGAAAGTGTCATGGGCCAATCAAACAGACACCATCCAGTTCACCCCGGCCAAGAGCGGCAAGACCAATGTGTCGATTTCGCGCGGAACCGACAAGTTGCTCGATCTTTCGAAGGAGATTACTCCGTTCGAGTAGCCATGACCTAAGAATGTTTTGAAAAAACTCCCGGGAATCAAACCGGGAGAATAGCAAACAAAAGGCCGTGACCTCGACTTAAAGTCCGCCCGGGGCATCAGAATCGGGCATCCTCTTCCCGGCGCTGAGCGATTTGATTTGGTCGGGCGTCAGGACATAATCAAAGATCATCAAATCATCCAGATCGCCGACGAACCCGGAGGTGAAATTGGGTAAGCCGGAAGAACCTTTTTCGAAAATGCCGCCCAGGGTCACATGATCCTGAAATGTGGGGGCGGCTACGTTCTCCTGGGAATCAACCAAAGCCCCATTAACGTAAAGTGCCACTTTGTTGTCGGCGGAGGTTACGGCGACATGAGTCCATTGATCCGGCATTCCCGCAGGCGTTGAGGGAGTCTTGATGAAATTCCAATTTTCTGCCGCATTTAAAATAATCAGCTTCATGGAATTGATCCGGATCTCCAATCCACTCTTCCGGCCTGAATCAAAAAGAGACGAATATCCGTTGGCAGGAATAACTCCCTTGAACCAGAAGCTGACGGTCACCCCCTTCACGGAGAGGGTATTCAGATCCAGCGGAATGGTAACAAGGGCTTCAACATTACCATCAAATGTAATGGTTTTATCAGCCGTCGGAATCGACACCGTTCCGGTGATGGGAAAATCGACCGCCTGACCGAATTTACCCGGAGCCAATTTCGCGCCGGTAAGTGTCGCGGGTATCTTGTGGCCGGCCGTGCCGCTATCGGGTGACAAGTGATTGTCGCTGACTTCGTCAAACTTCCAATAGTGCAGTGGGGGTTTAAAGTCACCGTTCGAGTTGTCAGAGGAATCTGGCGACTGGGCCCCCAGCTTTGAGGAAACAAACAAAGTAAGCAAAGCGCCGATACCAGCCAGCATGGCGTTCTTGTTCATGCCCTCTCAGGCTAAGTAAAACTTCACCAAAAATCAACTCATTGCACAACTCAGTGCATTTTTTGAATTATTGAATGACAGCTATTAGCCTGTCATCCGCCCATTACTCAAGCCACCGCAGGCTAAGCAGAGGCACTAGGGGGATCAATGGGCAATTCTGCTGCACTGGACGATTCAGAAGCTGGAGTCAATGGGGCCGGTTTCGTCGTTTCCCCGACGATCATCCGGCAAGGCAACAAAATCGTCCGATGCGATTCCTTGGGATTGGAAACCTGCATCAAAATGCGCCGCAAAGCCGCACGACCAATTTCTTCCGAGGCCGATTCGGTCGTGGTCAATCTGGGCAGTCCGTAGGGCGGATTGAGTTGGGCGTGGAAACCGGTAATGCTGACCTGCTCCGGGATTTTATATCCCTTCTCCAGCAGGCAACGCGTCAGTGTATACCCGAGGGTTTCACTGGAACACACCCAGGAGGTGACCCCTTTGGCGATCAATGCCTCGATCTTCTCCGTGGGAAAGGTAAAAGCTTCCTCCGCCGAGGCTTGGGCCAGGGTGACCGGGATAACATGCTCGGGCTGATAGGGCAGATTCAACAATCCAAGTGCTTCCACATACGCGGCATGCCGCGAACGGGACCAGCTCATCTCGGCGCAATAGCCAAAGAAACCGATCTCTTTGCTCCCGGTGGAGACGAGATGCCGCATCAACTCTTCCATGCCTTCCCTCTCCTCGATGCCAATCACATCAATCTTCAGGCCCGGATAAGTGTGAATCACCGAGCAAATGGGATATCGGCGCTTTAACTCACGCACGACGTCCTGAGGCCAGCGGTGCAGGAGGATGATACCATCGAGTTGCCCCGTCCGAAGCGCACGAGGTTGAGAGTCGGGATAGAGGACTTTTTTGCATTCCTGAGGCCGGTAATGGTGAGACATCACCGCCACATTACGATCAATCGCCACTTCACTAATTCCAGTGAGATAACTTTGGTCAGAAGCGCCATGATAGCCCAAGGAAAGCGTCAAGATACTGGCTTCGCTCTCTTCGCTTCCACCGTGCTTCCCCAAGACATATCCCATCTCCGCCGCCATTTCCAGAACGCGCTTACGGGTGCCAGACTTGGTTCCTCGAATGTTGCGCAATGCCCTGGAAACAGTGGACTTAGACATCCCCAGCTTACTGGCAATATCGTCGATGGTGACACGGGTTAAACCCATGTCTTTGTAGGAACGGCGTGGCATAAGTAGTTTTGCTTAGGAAGCTCGGAGTGCTCTAATGAAAAAAATGTTATTCAATTGCAGGGGATGCAATAACTAGTTTTAAGATAACCGATTTCCCTGAGGGTGCAAAGAAGATAAATTCGGGACATTCCAAGCGCTAAGACCCTCAACACGAAGAGCTTTTGCCAACATTTGAAATAATGTCCTACAAGTAGCAGAAAGCAATAAATGCAATGGCGATTTCTTTAAAGCGGAAGAATTTGAAAGAAGTAAATCTACTGTAAGCGTGGTGCAATTAAATTCAATACTCTTAATGGCACACCTATTATGTAATTAGATCGTAGGGTCGATAAAGTTTTGCCACGTGCCGACTTAAGAGGCGATGGGGGGGTAAGATGTTAGATTGGAAACCTTGGCCCCAAATTACCTGGGAGGGGCATTCGTGGTGGTTTCGACCGGAATATTCTTGGGTACGCCGGATACATCCGGCTGGCCGGGTTCCAAAGGAACGGCACCTTCTCCCGGCAAAGGCCAATCATCCGTACGAAACGGCGAGGCTGGCAAATCCGCCTTGTTCCAAAGATTAAGCGTAGGTACTGGATTATCAGCCCAACCGTAACGCACCGATACTGGTTCAGGCACCAATGGGCTGGAGACCACGACTTGGTCCCCTTCGATCTTGGCGTCCGCCACGACGAATTTCTTATCCGCCCCAGCGATGATGAATCCGGTAAGGAGTCCATCCTTGGCCACCAATCCCCCGCCCACATGGGTAAACGAGATCGTGGCCTTACCTGCATCAAATTTTGCACCCTGAAACAGTGGCCCACTGAATTCCGCCTTGTCGCCATAAGCAAGGGCCATGGCCGCCAATTGAATGCGCTGTCCCGCTGGTTCCTTGCGCTTGTAGTGGACATCGCCATCGGCATCGGCCAGGTCGGTGGTGACCACAAGCGCCGTATTCGGTTCCTTCAGGGCAAGGAATTGCGCCTCGCGCAGGACCGCAATGCCACTAGGGGTATTCGGATCAAGATTCGAGATCGGCTTCCGGTTGGGGGTGATCTGCGGGATGATGAACGGGAAATTCCCCTGCCCCCATTTCGCGCGCCACGATTCGATTAATCTCGGCAGTAGGAAGCGGTAGGTATTGGCCCGGCCTACGTAGGCATTCGACTCCCCTTGGTACCAGACCACCCCTTGGATGGTGTAATTTTCTATCGGCGCAATCATCCCGTTGTAGAGCATGGAGGGCCCCCGCAAAGGTCCGGCAAGATGGGGCATCGGTGGCTTGGGCAAATGCTGCTGTAGGGCAGCGGCAACGTCCTGGTCATACTTATCCTTGATCGGTTGTTGCTGAAGAATGGTCTGGTCGTAAGCAGCTTTGACCGTGTCGTAATCGGTGTATTTATTTTTCTCCGGCAAGTTATCGAGGATATCGCGGCTCAACCACGCCTCAATCGTGGTACCGCCCCAGACATCGTTAATTAATCCAACGGGAACCCCAAGCTGCTTTTGCAATTTGCTTCCGAACCAATAGCCGACGGCGGAAAAATTCTTGGTCGTTTCCGGACTGGCTTCAACCCAATGCGCGGTCACATCGGTTTGAGGCGTGGCCGTGGCGGTGTGAGGAATAGTGATCAGGCGCAAGTTAGGATTGGCCGAACTAGCGATAGCTTCCGGTCCACCCACGCAATGCCAGAGGGCATATTCCATGTTGGATTGGCCCGAAAGCACCCAGACCTCGCCCACATAGACGTTCGGAAGATTGATCGTGTTGCTGCCGGCTATCGACATGGGATATGGACCACCGGCTGATTTGCTCTGGAGTTGTAGCAGCCAATTTCCATTCGCATCCGCGACCGTCGATTGGGTTTGCTCTCGAAACGTGACGGTGACTTTCTCGCTCGGAGCGGCGCTGCCCCATATTTTGACCAGAGTTTTTTGCTGAAGAACCATCCCATCCGAAATCAGGCCATTCGGCTTGACCTCGGCCAGGGCAATAAAGGTCGAGACTTGGATGAGCAGACCAATAAGAATCAGGTGGCGAGACAGGGACATAAATGGGATTTGTTCCAAAAGTTTAAGAGGGCTGAGATCGATAAGGAGTGATGATGCGGGAAAGAGTTAGTTTCCCTGACCAGGGGCGAGGATAAAATCGGGCTGTTTTTTCGCGACAATGACTTTCCCTTCTGGATCAAAGTCGATACGTACAATGCCCGGGCGCTCGCGCCAAGGGGCCTGGTCGTCGTCGCCAAAGAAGGCGGTATACCAGTAACCATCCTTCGCCTTGAAGAAGTCGGTGCCGCCATTACAGGGCACCGTCTCATGCCGGAGGTGGTAGGGACCATAGATGTTATTGGAAATGCCCATGCACATGGAATAGCGGCCATGATACTTGTCGGTCGCACCGAAGTAGTACTTGCCGTTCGCCTTGAAAATCGTGGCTCCTTCAAATCCAAAATCATCGTCAGCATCCCGGCGCGTCGTCGGATCATCCGTTTTGTCGGCAAGCTTCACCGGGCGGAGCGGTTCCGCGAAATCGCTCAAGTCATCTTTCATCCGTGCGATGACCTTGCCCGGGCCGTAGGTGAAGTAGACTTTTCCGTCATCGTCCTCGAACAAGGTGGGATCGATTAGAAAAGAACCAGGAATGGGGCCGATCCCACCCAAGATTGGTTTGTTGGGATCCGTCGCATGAACGTAAGGGCCTTCGGGCTTCCCCGTCGTGCTTTTCAAAATCGACATGCCTCCCGGCGGCATTCCAAAGCAGAGATAGTAATTGTGATGAATGTAATGGATTTCAGGAGCCCAAATCGCGCGGATGGGATGCCCTTTTTTCTCCCGCCACAGTTTTTCCCAGCCTCCATCCTTCTCCAGACTCCAGATCAACCCCAGATAAGTCCATTGGATCAAATCGGGAGATTTCCAAAGCTCAATGCCATCATTATATTTCCAGATGTCATCCCCGGTGGAACCAGTCATGTAGTAATTACCGTCTCCGCCAAGAATGATATTGGTATCGCGCAGGTGGATATCCCAGATCGGCTTGATCGCTGGTAATAGACCGCTTTTAACCACCGAAGCGGTGGCCAGCTTATCCCGGTTCTCTGCGGTAATTCGCACTCCCTCCGCCATCTCACCAATTCGAAACCCATTGCCATCGGCGGGTATAGGAGCGCCGGGACCGGATATTCCTGAGCCCGTCGCCGTGACTTTATCAATATCGGACTTGGGGAAATCTTTTGCACCGTTGATTTCTGCCCCAATCGCGCGAGCTAAGGGCAAAAATACCAGACAAAGAGTGAAACTTGCTGCTAGTAAGCTAGGGAGTGGGGAATTAAACCGCATCTTAGAGAGAATTAACTCTAATCTTAAGCAAAAGTTGCATTTAATTTTCAAAAGCTTATTTATGCCGTGATTCGACATTCTTGCTCTTATTTTGCCATTATTCCAGAGCATTTCTTCAATCTTTTTCACGCGCAACTTTCATCCATTTGGCCAGTTAAAGTCATATCGTTTCTAAATTTTGCGCAAGCGATTCTCCTCAGAAGAGCGAGGGCCGCTCGAAATAATCAACCCTTAGTTGATTCAAAATAAGTCACAGCCAACGGCGAAGCCTGTAAGTCATGAACTTAAAAAACAAAAGGCCCTTTCTCTCCCGGCTTTGTCTCGGCATTTTGCTGATGAGCCTGTATCCCCCCGTCACCGCAGAAACGTCCTCGGCGGCGACGACCGGACGATTTCAACCCGACTGGAATTCAATAACCTCCCAGTATCAGGTACCTGAATGGTACCGCGACGCGAAGTTTGGCATTTTTATTCATTGGGGGGTCTATGCCGTGCCTGCCTACCATGACGAGTGGTACCCTCGCTGGATGTATCTCGGCGACGCCAAGAACCGGGGGTTGGTCTTTGACCACCATGTCGCTACTTATGGCCCCCAGGACAAATTCGGCTACAAGGATTTTATTCCCATGTTCAAGGCGGAGAAGTGGAATCCGCAAGCTTGGGCGCAACTCTTCAAGGATTCCGGCGCCCAATACATCGTGCCCGTCGCGGAGCATCACGACGGCTTCTCCATGTATGATAGCGCCATCAATCCGTGGAATTCAGTCCAAATGGGGCCCAAGCGGGATATCCTTGGGGAACTCGCCAAGGCCATACGCGCACAGGGACTCCACTTTGGGCTCTCCTCCCACCGCGCCGAGCATTGGTGGTTTTATTCCGGTGGCCGACAATTTCCCAGTGATGTCCAGGATCCGCGCTACGCGAGTCTCTACGGTCCAGCCCAAACGGACCGCAAGAATCTTTCAACACCCGAGGGACAGGCCTTTCTCAAGGACTGGCTGGCCCGGAGCGATGAACTGGTCGATAAATATCAGCCGGAACTGGTCTATTTTGATGTCGTCGGGAGCTGGTCGCCCGATTTTCAACCCTATCTGGAACAATTTGCGGCGCACTATTACAACCAGGCGGATGCCCTGGGGCACGGCGTGGTCATTAATTATAAGTCCGGGATTATGCCGCCCAAGGCAGGTGTCCTTGATTTTGAGCGGGACGTCTCGGATCAGGCCCGGCCGGACTGCTGGCAAACCGATACCTCGGTCGGACGCAAGTCATGGTCCTATATCAAGGACGAAGACTTCAAGTCGCCGAAGCAATTGATCAACGAGTTTGTCGATGTCGTCAGCAAAAACGGAAACTATCTCTTAAACATCGGGCCTCGCGCGGACGGGACGATTCCCGATGAACCGCGGAACATACTGCTTGGTTTTGGCGCGTGGCTCAAAATCAACGGTGAAGCGATTTATGGCAGTCGTCCCGCAGCCATCGCCGCTGAAGGCCCGACCCATCCGCAACCCAAGGGCCCCGGACGCGATTCGGTCGATGCTCCCTATACCTCAGCGGATTTCCGTTTCACGCAAAAGAGTGGCGTTCTCTATGCAATAGCTCTTGGTTGGCCTGACCGTGGAACATGGACGATTCATGCTCTAGCGCAGGGTAATCGTGCTCTGGTTCAGGGTGAGATTCGTTCAGTGGATCTTCTCGGCTCCAAGGAGAAACTGGAATGGAAGCGCACCTCAGCTGGCTTGATCATTACCGCTCCTACGGCCAAGCCTTGTTCCTACGCTTACACTTTCCGCATTATCAGCCGATCTTGATCCTCCCACATCGGGAACTCACGAAGCCGCTCTTGCGAGAGGAACCCTCATGAGGGGTTCTAATTTTCGGAATTTCTCGTGCCATCTTCACATAAAAGCATGCTGCGGGGTTAACTAAGCGTAAGGCATACGCTAACCTAAATAAGGGGTCTTGAGAAAGACCGCATTGGGCTTTCTTCGCTTTATGTAAAAGCACTAAAAGCAAATGGCTCATTACCCTTCTATGGGGTAATGAGCCATTTTGTTTAACCGTTTCGGATAACTCGAGCTTAGCTCAACTTGCTTTTGCGGCGCTGAATGATGACCAGCAGCGCAAATCCACACAGAATCATCGCCCAGGTGCTCGGCTCGGGAACCACTTCGAGTTGACCGTTGTAGAGGAACAGTTGAGTGGAGTAGTTTTCCGCGAAGGCGGTTCCATTCAGGTTCAGATTGGTGACCCAACCGTTCTGGATCACACCGCCAACCACACCACCCGTCGTTACCAATCCGGTGTAATCGCTGTTGCTGGAAGCAGAGATGAGCAGATAAGGCGTCAGATACTTCAGGTTCAAGCTGTTGTTACCCGTCAGATCCGTGACCGTGATGGTGTCACCGGTGGCGAATGCCAGTTCGCCCGCGGTATTACCCAAGACCGTCATGTAGCTCGAGTAGGTGCTGGGGTTCGTGAAGTCAAAGCTCGTCGAATTCGGAGTTCCCCCTGCACCGAGGTAGAACGTCAGAGTCGCATTGCCCAAACTGGCATCGAGGATCGTTCCGGCTGCCACCCGGTTATCAAGGGTCAACCCAGAACCAGCGACGGTCGTCGGACTGACGGCTGCCTGGATTCCACCCGAAATCACCGCACCACCGTTGGCCACACTGATACCGGCACCCGACGTTGTCGGACGAATGACACCGGAACCGCCCAGCGTTGCACCACTTGCAACCGAGATGGCTCCGACACCCGTCGCAGAGCTCGTGCCGGCGACACCACCGTTGGCATAGAGGGTTCCGTTTGTAACCGTCGTACCGCCACTGTAAGTGCTGGCTGCGCTCAGGGCTGTAGAACCCGTACCCTGTTGGGTGACCGAACCCGTTCCCGAGATGGAATTGCTTTCGGTCAACGCATCGCTGCGGTTGTAGATCAATGATCCATTGTTGGTCACGCCACCAGAACCGAGGTTACCGGATGTGCCGCCATTACCAACCTGAACCGTTCCCGCGATGGTGGTTCCACCCGTGTAGGTATTGGCACCGGCAAGAATCAGCTTACCCAAGCCGGTCTGATTGATCGCACCATTCACGATGACCGGATCGATTTCCACGGAAGTTCCGCTATAGGCGACATTAATGTTTTGTGTGATACCACCCAAGTCAAGTTGACCCGAACCGGCAATCTTGGCGGCGCCCGCGCCCGTCAATCCTGCAATACCAGAACCCGTAGCCGTGCTGATACCGGTCGTTCCACTCGTGCTCAGGGCGAGCTTGCCTCCTGTGTTGACCGTCAAGGCCGTATAGGCCGTGGTTCCAGAGAAGGTGAGGCCATTGGTGCCACCACCCACGGTTAGCACGCCAGGAGAGTTCACCGAGTTCGTACCACCCGAGATATCGAGTGAACCGAAGCTGGTCGAACCCGTGATCGTGTTCGTTCCTGCAGTCCAAGTAGGATCCGTAATCGTTACATTACCTGAACCGTAGAGAACCGTGCCGCCATTGTTGATCAAGTCGAGCAAGGTCTGGTTCAAGCCGTTGAAGTCCAAGGTGCCGGAGGTAACCGTAACCGTTGCACCGGAGTTGATCTGATCGCTGCCCAGCAATTTCAGTGTACCGCCGCTGACCGCCACATCACCGTAACCGGTGGTGAAACCCGAACCTCCGCTGCCATTCAGGTCGAGTTCGCCACCACTCACCGTCGTCAGTTCGGTGTAAGTGCTGTTCGCGTTACTGAAGTTGACCAAGCCGCCATTGACGACGATACCACCAGTGCTGGTGGCACTATCGACGATCGTGCCGGTAACATTGATAGTTCCATTGCCGCTGAGATTATTGAACGTCAGCACATGGTCGGTCGGGGAACCGCTGTTATCGGAGGCCGTGATCGTTCCCGACAAGGTCAGGGTCGTTGAGCCAGCAGCCGCGATGGTTGCAGTATTGTTATAGGCGTAGATCGAGCCAGAGAGGGTGTTCGAACCTGTCGTATTGTAAATGCCACCAACAGAGGAGACGCCCGCACCATTCAGGTAGATGGTATTGCCCAGGCTAAGCCCGCTACCATCAACTTGGAGGGTTGCACCATTGTTGACCGTCGTCACCGCACTGGTGCTGGAGTTCAGCGCGCCGTTGCTCTGGACTTTCAAGGTACCAGCGGAAACCAAGGTTGCGCCGGTGTAGGTATTCGTACCCGCCAGAGTCGTCGTGCCGCTGCTGCCTTGCGTGAAGGTCTTGCCGCTGCCGCCAATCACACCCGTTGATGTTTCGGAGAGGCTACCCGTGCCGCTGGTCGAAACATTGGAACCGGTGATTGAACCCGTCAGGCTGAGGATACCCGCGCTGACGGAAGTTGCACCCGTGTAGGTGTTGGAACCTGCGAGAACCGAGGTACCGCTGCTGCCTTGCGTGAAGGACGCTGAGCTATTGATCGAACCAGTGGATGTTTCCGAAACAATACCGCTTCCACTCGTGGTCACGCTGGGCGTGCCCGTCAATGAACCTGTCAGGCTCAACGTACCATTGCTCACGACCGTTGCTCCACCATAGGTGTTCGCGACGTTCAGGACCGTCGTGCCTGAGCCAATCTGGGAGAATCCGCCTGCACCCGTCAAGGCACCGGCTGTACCAGCACCCTTGAAGGTCGAGCCTTGGGTAACCGTACCGCTTTCGTTAATGACCAGGTTACCCGTGTTCGTGATCGCGCTGTTCACTAGCGATCCCGTTGAACCGCCGTTACCGAGTTGGAGGGTACCGCCGGAAGCGATCGTCGTTGCACCGGAGTAGGTGTCGGCGCCCGTCAGGATCAAAACGCCCGGGCCCGTATAGCTCAAGCTCTTGCCCGCACCGCTGATCGTGCCACCGAGGGTCAAGGTGTTGCTTGTTCCCGTGCTTACCGTCACATTCAGGTTGCTATTCAAGGCCAGGGGAGCATCAATCTCGTTCGCCGTGCCTGCCTTGCTGGTATCGGTGATGTAAGCCGCGGTGCTGTTGCCGGTATTGTCGAAGGTAATCGTGCCGCCACTCGTCGAGCCAATCGTATAGTTGTTCGAGTTGGTCGTGTTATTGAAGTAGATGCCTTGGACACTCCGGTTGTTGGTCAGGCTAACCGCGATGGCATTGCCCGTTCCAACACTGCTGTCCAAGCCGAACTGGGCCAGAGAGCCGAGATTGCCCGAAGCAGAACCGGGATCAAACACCGACCAGTTGGACGCACTATCCCAGGCTGAACTTGCCGCACCGTTGAAGGTATTCGTGGTCGATGTATAAGTCAGGGTTGCGGCACCAGTCGCCGTTCCGGTTCCCGCCGAGTAGCCTAACAACAATCCAGTCAAACCGTTACCGTTCGAGAGAACGTAGAATCCGTTGGTGAATCCACCCGCGGTTTGTCCCGTCTGGAACTGCGTCGTTCCACCTGTATTGAATGAGCCAGAGAGGCTGCCGACCGACTTCGTGGTCACACCCGTGTTCAGGAAGGTAAAGACATTACCTGTGGTAGGGACAAAACTATTGATAAAGTTTAAGGTAAGATTGCCACCAATAGCGGCCGTTGCGCCAACAGCGAGGTAGTCATAGCTGGCACTCAGCGCTGTATTTTGGAAGCTCGTCGCTTGATTTACACCACCGATGTCGATGGCCAAGGTGCCATTGGATCCCTGGGAGTAAGAAGCAGCGCTTCCACTGATCGTCGTCTTACCTGCGGTACCAATGTCACCAGGAGCAAGCGTGGTTCCATTGGCACCATTATTGGTTACCGTGGTTGATGTGATGCTGCTACCGCTGCCATTCCAATTCGCACCAGGAGTGATGGTAGCGGCGGTAAGCTGTCCACCCGTCCAGTTGAACCCGTTGCTGAGTGATCCAGTGCCCGTACCGGTCGTCGCCACCGCAGTACCGGCAGTCACACCCGAGCCCGAGGAGAGCGTGATCGTGGTACCACTGATATTTGTGATGGTGGTTCCAGTGGGAATGTTAGAATTGCCGGAAAGAGTCTGGCCAATGGCCAAGCCAGCAGCGCTAGCGACCGTCGCCGTTGCGCTGCCAGCGGTCGTCGTGAAATTGGCCGAGGACGTACCGGACTGGGTCGAGCCGGAACCCACATTAGAGGAAACGATCAACTTACCTCCCGAAAGATTGACCGTGTTATTGATCGTGGTTCCAACAGCCGTGTTGGCCGTCGAAGCTTGGACGCCAACGATCAGGTTGCCCGTGTCATTGACCGTACCCGAGCTAATGTTGAGCTGGTTATTCATGTAGCCCGAGCTTCCCGTGACGGTCTGTCCAACGCCAATGGAAGCAGCCGCATTGAGTGTACCTCCGTTGACGACCACCTTATTGGTTTCCGCTGTGGCCGACGTCCAATCCGAAGTTCCGCCAATGGCGATGAAACCCGCCGTCTGGTTGAAAGTGCCGCCCGACCCGACGGTAATCGAATTGGTGTAGGCCGTACTGCCAACCGTCGCCAACTGCAAACCTAGAGTGGTATTCGCGCCCACCGTAACGGTCGAGCCCGATCCACCGCCGCTATTATCGACCGAGACAACCAAGGGGCTGATGTAGGTCGAATTATGTCCTTCACTCAAGCCCGTGGACGAGGTCAGCGAACCGTTGGTCACCGCCCAAGTGCCGTGGAGATAGCCACCATTCGACGTCAAGGACACCGCCGAGCCGTTCTGGATCGTCGCCGTACCGACAAAACCGGTACCACTATTATTTTGGCCCGCCTGGCCAATCGTGAACGTACCTCCATTGAACGTGACATTGGCACCATTTCCCGCCTGACCATCGTTATACCCAAAGTAAGTGAACGCCGTCGAACCACCACCCGCCACCTGCAGGGTTGCGGTTGCCGTTCCCGTCGTGTTGGAAGGATGGAAATAAGCGAAGGAACTGCCGTTGGCCAGCGTCAGGTTAAGCGCGGTTGCAGATGTATCCGCATCATTAAAGCCGCCGCTATTACTGGAGCCGCTGATCGTGCCAACCGTAATGGAACCAGTGGTTCCAGCAAAATTCAACTGACCATTGTTGGTCACCGCGCCAACCGAAGAACCGGTATTCAGCAGTGCAACACCGCTGATCACATTAGGGGCGTTATTGACGTTGATGGACTGTGGCGCCGTGCCGCCCGCGATGGTAAGCGTACCGCTGACCGTGCCGTTGTTCGTGAAGTTGGTCGTCGTCGTGTTCACCGCCTGATTGACGGTCACATTGCCACCGATCGTACCACTGTTGGTCGCACTGCCGCCCGCGTTGATAGTGACATTGCCACCCACTGAACCGCCCACGGCCGTGGTGAGCGCACCACCCGCATTCACCGTCACTGCCGAGCCAGAATTGAGACTGCCGGTAGCGCCGATGGCGAGAGTACCGCCCGCGACCGTGGTTGCGCCCGTGTAGCTGTTAGCGCCGTTGAGGGTCAGCGTGCCGCCGCTGCCGCCCAGGCTGAGTGACGTCGCGTTATTGGTGGTTGCCCCGGTTCCATCGGAGATGATGGAACCGATGGTCAGCGGCTTGCCGTTAAGATAAACCCACAATTCACCGCCGGAGGTGGTCGTATTGCCGACCTCTAGAGTGCCGCCGGAGATGGCGCCGCTGGTCGCAGGCGAACCAACCAGGATACCGCCCGAAGTGATATAATTGGTCCCAGTAAGATTGACCGCGTACGACGTACCGCTGTTGGCGAACCGCAAGCTGTTGGTGGTAACATTACTGAAAGCCGTACCATTCGTTGATCCGACGCTCGTGTTGTTACCGGGTGCCCAGGTGCTTGTCGTGTAACTAGGAGCGGCAATCGCCGTACCCGCACCTGCCGTGACGAAATCGTTGCCGGAGAGAACCGCGCCGACAAGCAGACCACCGGAAACCGAACTTCCGCCCGCAGCCGTAGGAGCCGTCGCAAAGTTGATATTCGTCAGATTGGTCGGATCAAGGTTGACAAAGCCGCCCGCACCGCGGATGTAGCCCGCACCGCTCGCACCCGTGAAGGTGAGCGTCGATTTGTTGGTACCGCTAACACCGTTGATCGTGTCATTACTACCACCTGTGATCGTGAGCGAGCTTAAGGTCTGGCTATTGCCGCCCGTTGTGTTCGCTGATCCCAGGAGCGTAAAGGTACCACTATCGCTGGTCGCGCCGCTCGATCCATAACCACCCAATGTCAAGGTCGCCGCCGTGTTGATGCGGTTGCTCAATCCCGTGGTGGCATCACCAATCTTGAGAGTGCCGCCGCCGTTAGCCGCCACCGCCGTGGTTCCGGAGAGCTTACCGCTGGCACCGTTCACCGCAATCGTGCCACCGAGGGAAGTCTGACCGTAATTGGTGTTTCCCGTGATCAATCCGCCACTGGCCGTGACGTTACCCGTGTTGGTATTGTTTGCCGTCAACTGCCAGGTCTGGCCCGTTGAAACGAGGGAGATCGCTCCACCCGTGCCATCCGAGATAACGCCGTTAATCGTATTCACCGATACGTTATTAGCAGTAGTACCGTTGGCGCCACCGGTCGCCAAATAGAGGGTAGTACCGGCGCTGTTACCGCCAGCGTTGCTATTGGTGATTGTACCATTGATCGTCAGATCGCCCGTCACGCCCGCCGTCGGCGTTGTGGAGTAGGTTGAAGTCGCAAAGGTGTAGGTGGCACCCTCGAACACCAGCGGCGCGCTGATCGTCTGAAGCTGACTTCCCGTCACCGTCATACTATTAGTGATGTTGCCGCCGTTGCTGAGAAGGAGCGAACTGCCGCCCGTCGTGCCAATCGTGTAGGCCGAGTTGGTGCCGCTAAAAACAATCGAACCAATATTGAGATTGGAAGAAAGCGTCACCGCCGTGTTGGAGCTAGTTGAGCTGAAGGTCGCGACATCCGAGCTGTTTGTTGCGGAAGTCGAACCCGGATAAGTCGCCGCGCCCGTGCTCCAATTAGTAACGCCGGTCGTTGTGATCCATGCGGCGCTGGAACCACCGGTCCAGGTAGCCGAGGCCGCTTCCGCCTTTCCGCCCGCCAGCGCGAGTGCGCAGGCGACCGTAAGGACAGCCGCTCGCTGGACGAAGGACGAACGGAAAATCGAAGAGCCAGTAGCGATGAAGGCGGAAGGCAGGTTGGTCATGGTGGAGGTAGGGTTGATTTTTGAACTGGAAAAGGCAGGTGCGGAAAATGAAGTGGAAAAAAAGCGGTCGCGCAGGGAAGCAACAAGGGATTGATTCATAATTTTTTCGGGAAGAATCGAGTTTAGGCTGAAATTTTTTGACTTGGTGCTTGGGCGGTAATTGAAGTTATCTCACTCTGAAACGAAAGGAATTCAGGGCCAACATACCTATTAGATTCCCAAATCCGTGACATCATTACAAGAAAAAAATGTCATAAAATAAAGGCATGTATTGCAATAAATGTTTTCAGGTGTGAAAACTAACCTGTCTCTCCCCCGATTGCTTGAAATTGGAAACCACTCTCTTTGGATCACAAAACTAAACATTATGTAGCATAATTCTGAATATGGCAATTGCAACTAAAAATCTTTCCGCCAATCCTGACTCCACCCCAAATCAAAATCCCGCCATTTTCTGTCTTGCATCTGTTTTATTATGACATACTTATACGAACCGCCGTCCGAAGCTATATTTGCCCAACATAATCCCTTCCTAAATAAATCTGAGCATAGAGAGGAGCCTTCGAAAATAATTCGAAACGATCATTTGGATTAAGAAATCTCCAGGAACAAGATGCTAAATGAGCCTTACCGCAAATAGCTTAAGTCCCTAATAAAATCCCTCGATCCGCATGAAGTGTGAAGCTCTCGATCACTGAAAAAATAGCGCCTTTGACTCATTTAAATCATTTTCCTGCAATAGTTGCATAACTGGTTCCTCTCACTCTCGTTGCCCTATACGCATCCTCTGCAGCGGGAGAGACGTTAGTCCTGCGAGCGCAGACCAGTCCCGTCCGGACCCGCGAATTCTTCCTGCTGGAGTTGTCGATCAACTCCTGCTACGCTAATCGAGCGATGAGAAAACCTCTGATGGGATTCGTCTTCGTTCTGCTGGCCGGTGCCCTTCAGGCGCAGGCGGGCGTCAGTGTTCATATTAATATTGGTGGCTACGGGTGTGGTTACCAGGGCGGCTACTGCGGACGGGGGTATTCCGCGTGCTATGCACCTCGTTATTGCTCGCCCTTTGCCTATGGAGGCTTTGGTTACGCCTACCCCAGCACTTATTTCTATGGTGCCAGTTACCCGGTCTATGCTTCTTATCCGGTGGAAACCTATGCCCCGACTCTGCCCCCTCCCGTCCCTGCTCCGGCACCAACACCGGTGACTACTGCCGCACCTGCCCAGGTGCAACAAGTCGCCTCCAGTTCGACCGCGAATCAGGTTCCTTACGGCTTTGATCTGGGCACGAAGCTGATCAAATCACCCTGGAGCGGCTTTGTCATTAATGGGGCCAACAAGGCTCCCGAGCAGATCGTTTTCGACGCGAATACGGGGCAGGCCTTTCGCATTCCCCCTTCATCCTGACGATACGCCTACAAGTTCTTATCGAGATCCTTGTTGTCGTAACTGGGAAGGTGGGCCAGAAAATCGAAGAAGCTTAGGAGTCCGATCACCAGAAGCACCGCGATCACCACGCCCAGGATAACAATGAGGACCTTGAGTCCGGGAGGTCTCTTCTTGTGCAGTGTTTTTTCCTCAGCGGCAAAGATATCTTCCTCCGACAAGGACTTATCCCATGGCAACGTCTGCCGGGATTTTCGCCGATGCGAACGCCGAGGGGGAACAGGCATCTCACCCTTTTAAATCAGCACAAGTCTCTTCGCAAGAAGGAGAATCATCCCCTACCGCCCTGTTGTCCGGTCAAGGCGTAGCGAGATAGTAGTCTTTGAAAGGAAAATCCAATCGTCCGCAGCCAGCGGCGCAGTCTGAATAACCAGTGAGCCACGTTTACGCGTTAACCGGGGATTTGATTTTATCGTTTACAAACGTAATCTCATATGCGATTACATCCGTAAATGAAAGCCTCTCCCCGCATCTCCGATGCCGAATGGCAGATCATGAAGATTGTCTGGAAGCTGGCCCCTTGCTCAGCCCAGCAAGTCATTGATGAGCTCGCCATGTCCACCTCCTGGAGTGCGACCACCATCAAGACCCTACTCAACCGCCTGCTCCGCAAAGGTGCGCTTGATTTCACCAAGACCGGCAAGTCGTATCTCTACTCCCCGGCCTGGACGGAGGAAGAATGCCGCGGACTTGAAGCCCAGTCGTTTCTCGACCGGGTGTTCGACGGCGCCCTTTCTCCCATGCTCGCCCATTTTGTCCGCGCGAAGAAACTGGGCAAAAAGGATCTGCAGGAACTGGAGCGGCTGCTCAAAGAGAAGTGATATGACACTCACCCTCCTCCTTCTCACCCTGCGGGGTTCATTGATCTTTCTTTTGGTCGTTTCGCTCGATTCGCTTTGCGCCCGTCGCATGTCCTCCGTCTGGCGCCGGAGTTGGTGGCTCTTGGTTCCCCTTGCTTTTCTTCTCCCCATCGGCCCCACACCTCTCCATGTGCCGGTCCCGATTCAGGTGCCGACAGCCTGGCAGACCGCGATGTCGATCGAGACCTCCTCCCTCACCCCCGCACCGATTGCCGCCGCCCCCATAGCTTACAAGTCTGGCTCGATCCCCTGGCTCGAACTGATCTGGATGGCAGGCATGGTCATCAGCTCGCTCGGCATTCTGATCCCGACCTTTCGCGCTTACCGCCTGTGGTCACGCATCCGGCTTTCGACCGACCCTGCGTTGCTCAATCTCCTTGAGGACTGCAAAGGCTGCGCCGGTGTCACGGCACCAATCGGACTCGTCGTCTCGGATCAAGTCACCGCGCCTGCTCTGCTCGGCTGGCTCCGTCCGCGGATACTTTTGCCAGCCCATCTGGCCACGCCCAACGACGCTCTGCGGGCCGTTTTCCTGCATGAACTGGCCCATTTCAGGACATGCGATATTCCCCTGAACTGGCTTTTCGCCCTCATCCGCATCGTCCATTGGTTCAATCCCCTCGCCTGGCTGGCGATGTCGGCCTGGAGCCGTTTCCGGGAAGAGGCAGCGGACGAAAACGCCATCCGCTGGATAGGAAAGTCGAGCAGCAGGAGTTACGGCGAAATCCTGCTTGAGACCCTTAAAAATTGCCAGGGCGGCGCCACCCCTTGCGGAGCTTTAGCCATCGGAGAGTCCATTCAACACCTCAAAAGGAGAATCATCATGATCCGTCATTACCCATCGAAAACCAACCATACCTGGCTGGCCTTAACCATCGTCTTCCTTCTCGCCGGCTTGATGACGGTCGCCCCATCTCTTGCCCAAGATGATGCTGCGACCGTGACCAAGAAAGAAACCGACCAGGCGGTCGCCGCTATGCAGACCTGGCTCGCCGAGATGGACGATGGCAAATATGACCAGAGCTGGACGGATGCTTCCGATAGCTTCAAGAAAGCCGTCACTTCCGATAAATGGGTCGCGCTCAGCACCAGCGTCCGCACACCCCTCGGGAAGCTGAAGGATCGCAAACTCGCCTCCGCCATGTACCAGACCGGATTGATGTCGACCGGCACCATTATGCCGGGACAATTCGTGATCGCCCAATTCGAGACCTCGTTTGAAAACCTGCAGTACGCTCGGGAAACGGTCACTTTTGAGAAAGACGCCGGTGGCGCGTGGAAAGCCTCCGGCTACTACATTAAACCACGGTAATGACCGGCGGATTGACGAAGCGGCTCCGGCTGGCAATAGTTGCGGCACATACCTAACCAACCATGAAACACCTTATTGCCATTTCGCTCGCCTTCCTCCTCGCCACGCCCCTCTTGAGCCGCGCGGAAAATATGAGTGCGCGCATTTACGAAGCCACTCATATCCTGGAACAACGCCAGGGCTCGGCTGATCCGATTCCCGCCGAAATCCTCGCCAATGCCAAGGGCGTGGCCATCTGCACGATCACCAAGGGCGGCATCGGCATCGGCGGACAGGGCGGCGAAGGCATTGTCATGGTCCGCCATATCGGGCCTAACGGCAAAGTCTGGCGCGCGCCTTCCGCCTTCAACATCAGCGGCGGCAGCATCGGCGCCCAACTCGGCCTCAGCACGATCCACTACATCATCATTCTCAATACGGAAAATGCCATCGGGCAATTTGTCGGCAATGGCAAGATCAAGCTTGATGCGACGGCCACCGGAACTGCCGGTGAAGATACCGCCGCCGAGGCCGCCTCCACCCGCGACCTCGAAGCCCGCGCCGTGCTCGTTTACCGCGATTCCGGCGGTCTCTTCGGCGGTGCGACCATCGGCGGAAGCTCCATCGAAGTGAAGGACGAGATCAACCAGATCGCCTATGGCGAGCACGTCCATGTCCGCGATATTCTCGACGGCAGCGTCCCCCTCCCCAAGTCAGCGGATCGCCTCTACGCGCTGCTCGACGGCGGACGGTAAGCCACTTCGAGCCTGTAGCGGTGTTCTAGTAAGCAAGCTTCGTCGCTTATAGGAATGATTTTGCCCGAATTATATATCGCGAGGCTGATTCCCGCCACTTACTCAAGCCAATGCAGCCATAGAGATGACCCTGCGGGAGGCATTTTCGAAAATTTGACATTAAAATCATAGGTTCTCTCGGCTTGCAAAAAGTCAGTGAATCCTGCTGTGGATGACGTGTGCCTCCAAGTCAGAATGTAACCCTGCAACTCGGGCGAATCATGTAGCCAGTTACACTCCTGCATGTCATCGGAACCGATGGGGTATTCTCCAATTTCTTTACCCGCTTCGCTTATGATGAGATTACCCTTGAAAGAGGGCGGAAGTTGCGCTGCGCGCGACGCTCCTAAAAGCATTGAAAATAAATTTCCACCCTTGATTTTGTAAGTAAACTGCACATTTGGAGCTGTACAGTCCGCCAGCTTTGCTGATCTCGGAACTGGCACTAGCGTACACTTAGTCAAACCCACCATGCACATCAAACCAACTAACAAGAGGGTAAACTGCTTCATCCCTAAAATCTGATAGGCATGCTGGTGAAGAGTCAACTAAATCACTTCCCTCGTTCCCGGGAAATTCCATTTCGCGCTGACCAGATCAAACGACCAAAGATCGGCCATGTAATGGCCTCAGCATAGACGTACCCAAGTGTAACTTGGGTACGAGTAGCTAAATCAAAGCGCTGCCCAGACGCGATGCACGTCATCGTGATCATCGAGTGACTGGAGGAATTCTCCCACTTCCGCGCGCTGCTCATCGCTGAGTGTCGGGATATTCTTCGGGATATAGCCCACCTCACTGGTCACTACCGTCCAGCCATTCTGCGAGAGCCATTGCGACACCGCATGCACCGCCGTGCGATCGGCGATGAACCGTGCGCCGCCTGAGCCCTCGGGAATATCATCGTTCTTGTCGTGGCCCAGGGGCTCGACTTCATTCGCTCCCGCCTCGATGGCGGCGGCTTCAATGTCGGTAGCAGGATCCTTGTGATAGGCCTCGATCAGTCCGACGTTGTCGAAAAGGAATTTATTGCTGCCGGAGACACCCAGTTGCCCCTTCTTGAAGAGCACCCGGATTTCCGGGGCCGTACGGTTGTGGTTATCCGTTAGCACCTCGACAATAACCGGCACCTTGTGCGGCGCGTAGCCCTCAAAAGCGAGATGCTCCAGCGTCATCTTGTCCGCGCCGACCCCGGAGCCCTTCTTGATCGCTCGCTCGATATTGTCGCGGGGAACGCTCTCCCGTCGCGCTTTTTCAACCGCGGCGAAGAGCCGCGCATTTCCATCCGGATCAGGTCCGCCATGCTTGGCGGCCACCATGATTTCCTTGAGGAGTTTGCCTGTTGCCTGCGATTTTCTCAGCGAATTGACTTCGCGCTTAGCTAATAACCATTGACGTCCCATGCATAAGATTAGGGCCTCTCCCCGACGGAGGACAAGACTCCGTTGCGAAGATTTTACCGCCTCCTTTCGGCGGCGATTGATAAACCTCGACAGCATCAGCAAATCGCTCCCCGTAACGTTGGCGATCAACTATCTCCACCGCTGGGCAACGGGTTGAGCTTGCTACTCCGGCCAGAAATGGCAAACTACCTGTCCGATCCTTGGCGATGTGCTGAAGGATCGAAGATCAGTTTATTCGGGTTGTGGCTCAGCTTGGTAGAGCGCGCCGTTCGGGTCGGCGAGGTCCAGGGTTCAAATCCCTGCAGCCCGACCACAACTCCTCGGAAAGGATCCCTATGAGTCAGTCCATGGCCTCATTGGTTTTACGCTAGGATCCAAACTCAGATCAGGAAATACTGAGGCTCCCATCGTTCGCTGATGTAGAGAAGAACTCTTCCACTCCATTTCATCGAAATCATTGGTCATAGGGCAGGTTCGTCCGCTTGAGATTTCCGCTATGGCTGATTTGGCCATGAAATAAAGGTTTTCAGTAGCGGCTAAATGAGCAGGTCGCTTTGCCTTTCTTCAAAATTAAGGGAGATATAGCCCCGGCTATTCAGAGATTGATGTGTACGCAAGTAATTGGAAAAATGAGAACATCTAAACGTATCACGCTGATATATAGTAAATAGTAAATATAAGCGCAGATTAAATTTTACTTGCCATTCTAACTAAGTTGTAATGTTATACGCCCCCGAGAATGTAGGACTTACAAATGCATTACGGGCCGTCAAATCGAGGCAGGGAGTTGATAAGACGATTTATATCTAAATTCGTCTGCTTTCTGATTTTTTGGAGTTTGTTACAAATTTCCGGTCCTATACGCGCAGCTGGGACAATCTGTGCCGCTTGTCAGCTACAAGTCGACCAACAATTGACCTTCGAGCGCCAAGGATTCAATGCATCGATGACCATCACGAACGGTTTGGCAAATACCGCGCTGACCAATCTTTCGGTGTCAATATATTTTACTGACGCCCAAGGAAACCCAATTTCTTCGACTACCGATCCTAATGCCACTGGAAGTAAATTCTTCTACGAAGTCGCAAGTGGTCAGGCCGCCCCCAGTTCCGTGGCAGGTGGTTCGACGGCGACCCTGGGCTGGCTGATCATTCCCGCTCCGGGAGCGAGCGGAACCAACCCCAACGGCACTGAGTACTATGTTGGGGCAACCTTAACCTATACGGCGGCGGGCCAGCAACAGAGCGTGACCGTTTCGCCGAACTATATTTTTGTTCAGCCGCAACCCCAGCTCACGCTCGATTATTTTTTACCGGCTCAGGTTTACGGTCGGGATCCGACTTCCACTACGGTAGCTTCTCCCATTCCATTCAATCTCGGCGTGCGCGTGACCAACTCGGGCTATGGTGCGGCCACCAATCTACAGATCAATTCGGGACAACCCAAGATTACCGATAATACCCAGGGACTGGCGGTACAATTTGTTCTCTTGGGCGCGTCGGTCAACGACGCTCCGGTGGCCCCCACTCTGCTGGCAAATTTTGGTCTCGTGGGTGCGCAAAAATCCTCCGTTGCACGATGGCTGATGACCAGTTCCCTCTCGGGGAAATTCAGCTTTACGGCCACGTTCACTCATGCCGATTCGTTGGGTGGAAGCGTTACTTCACTTTTAACCGGCACAAATCCTCACGCGCTTGTGCATGATGTGCTGGTTGATTTGCCGGGCCGGGACACGGTGCGTGATTTTCTGGCCTTGCCTCAAAATGCCAGCGGCACGGCAGGTCTGGAGGTTTTTGAATCGCAGGGCATCGATACAGCGGTCAGCGACGTATCGAATTCCTCTTACCTCGCTCTCGCTGGCTCAGCCTACCAATTTCATGTTCCCGCAATTGCAGGATTTATTTATGCGCAAGTGAGCGATCCGTTCGAAGGCCAGCAGGCCGTCCAGAGCGCCGTGCGCGCGGATGGCAAACAAATCAACCTCAATAATGTTTGGTTCTCCCGCACATTCAACACGACCACGAGCCAATGGAACTATTATTTTAACCTTTTCGACGCCAATAACACGAGTGGATTATCCTATTCCCTTGTATTTGGCACCGGGCCGTTGCCCCCCGTTTTCGAACCGCTGACCGATCAGATCCTGACGGCGGGCCAACCCTTTAGTTTGCTGGTAACGGCCACCGACCCTGATGGAACCACGCCGGTCATTACCTCGGGGCCTTTGCCTGCAGGCGCAATAATGAGTGCATCGTCAGGCGGAAAAGCCACCCTCTCGTGGACTCCAAGCCTAGGGCAGGCTGGGAGTTTTCCGGTGAGTTTCATCGCGACGGAAGGTGCGCTTTCAACTCCGAAGACGATCACCTTGACGGTGGGAACCGGAACGAAACTGCAAAACTGGAAGCAGAAGTATTTCCCTGGCATCACCGATCCCAACATCATTGGGGATAGTGCTAATCCATCTGGCGATGGCTTGTCCAATCTTCTCAAGTACGCTCTGAACTTTGATCCCACCAAGCAAAGTCCTAACAGCGGTATTCTCATCGGAACTATTCAGGCCAACGGACACACCTACTTGACGTTGACTTACGTCGTTCGCACCGATGATCCCAATTTGAGCTACGCGGTGGTTGGCTCCAACTCGCCCACCGGAACTAATTCGCCATGGACGACGCAAAGCCAGAACATCACTGTCTCGCAGGATGGCGTCGCCGCGAATATGCAGCGGTTTGAGGTGCAGGATTCGCAGCCGATTGATACCGGACTCCCACGTCGCTTCATGAAATTGCAGGTCACCAACACGGGAGCAAACTAAGATGAAACATCTTCTTCCACTCTTTGTTTTATTTGGGACATCCTGGTGCCTGCGTGTCATAGCTCAGGACACCGTTTCGTCGCCCCCGATGGGTTGTGTGAATCTTGTTTTACAGGGACGTGCCGACAATCTTATTTCCATTCCGCTCTTGCAGGAACCAGTCGCGATTGGTCATGTCCTGGTGGTCACCTCAACCACAGTTACGCTCGATACCTCGGGTTGGACGATTAATCAATATGCGCCAGGAGCGACGCAAAGTTTCTATGCGGAAATTTCGACCGGCCAATTAAAAGGGCTTAGTTATGCAGTGGTGAGCAATACGGCAGATACGCTGACTCTGAATACAGGAAGCAATAAACTGACGCAACATCGATTAGGCGCGGTGGCTGTGGGCGACACCGTACGCATTCGGCCCGCTTGGACCGTGGGCACCATCTTTGGCATGAGCGATAGCGACGTTGCCCTAACGCCCTTCCCAACCTTGCCGACCTCGCTTCAGGCCGACAGCGGGGACAGCCTACTCTTTTTCGATTCCACCGCTGTCGGTATTCGGAAAACACCTTCAGCACGGCTGGTTTATGTTCAATCAACGGGCTGGCGTGCGCCTTCCGATGGAGCGACAGACCAGGAGGGGTATGTTTTGCCCCCGTTGTCTCCAGTCCTAGTCCGTCTGCATAATTCGACGGGGCAGGAAGTAGTTGTCCTTGGTGATGCTTATCAGGCTCCGGCCTTGCTTACTTTGACGGGAGGCAATGGAACGCAGGCCAATGACTCTTTTGTCGCGGTAGCGCAGTCGGAGCCGGTTTCCCTGAATAATTCGGGACTGGCCAATGCGGATTCTACTCAAAGTCTCGTCAAAGCATCATCCTCGACCTCGCAACGGGAAGATCTTCTCCTGGCTTTTGACCCGACGCGGAAGGGTTTTGAGCGGCCTCCAGAGCATATTTATTTTTACTTGAGCGGCCAAGGCTGGGAGGAAGTTGGCTCAAACAGCATGACCGTGGGTGACAATGTCTTTCTCGATCCAGCGCAAATCTACGTGCTTCGTAAACGGGCAACCAGTACGAGCACGGATTGGAAACAAAATTTCACCCCATGAACCGAACTTCCCAACATTATTTGTTGCTACTCGCCATGTTCGGCGTCATGGGCGTCGCGTGGGGGCAGACTGTCCCGACGTTGACTTCCCCCGCTGCTCTGGTGAAGAACGCTCCGAGCATTAATGGAACCGTTCAGGGTGACGTCCAGGTCATGCTGGGGCAGGGTTTCAGCTTCAATTCAAACGCCCAGGTGACCGGAAATGTTTTCGTACTGGGGACGCCAACCGTTCAAATCAACGGTAGCCCACAATATTCCGGCACGGTCAACGCAAGCGGTACTTCCGCACCGACGAATTACACCGTGACCTTGAACAGCGGAGCTAAGCTTGGGTATCTCGTACGGCGTACGAACGCTGCGACATTTGCGACAGTGAGCAATCCGCCTAGCCCGACGGGCACTCGGGATGTCAGCGTTAATTCGAGTACTAATACTTCAGGACAAATTGGCAGTTGGAGCACGTTGCACAACCTGACCCTCAACAGTAATGTTGGGGCGGTCATGGTTCCGGCAGGCAGTTATGGCACATTTACCGCGAACTCCAATTCGAGCTTTGTGCTCGGAACGGCGGGAGCCACGACACCGAGCACTTACTCGTTCGACGGGATTACGTTGAACAGTAGCAATACGTCGATTACGGTGGTCGGCCCCGTCGTCATCCAGATTAAAAACAGCGTGACGGTTAATAGCGGTGGGACATTCGGTAATTCCTCGCACCCCGATTGGACGAGTCTCACTATTGCCAATAGCGGGCTGACAATCAACAGCGGCGGTATTGTCTACGCTTACGTTCAGGCCCCCACGAGTACGGTCACAATCAACAACAAGTTGGTGGGCAGCGTGGTCTCGGCTAATTCCCTCACGGTCAGCAGTGGGGCTGTTTTGCAATACCAAGCGCCGACCACGGCCGCACCCACCGTCAGCATCACCAGTCCCGGCTCCGGCAGTGTTGTCCAAGGCTACGCCGCTCTCCTGATTCAGGCTTCGGCGTCAATTTCGTCGGGCAGCATTTCCAAGGTGGATTTCTACGCGAACAACGGTCAGGGCAATGTCAAAATCGGTTCTTCCACGGCTTCTCCTTATGGCTTCACTTGGAATCCGGCTCCTGGAAACTACTCACTAACAGCGATTGCCACCTCGAGTCAGGGAACAACCGCGACCTCCAGCGCGGTGACCGTCGATGTGAATGCCGCACCTAGTATGGTGATAGGCACCTCCGCTACGAACGGAGTTATTCTAGCTGGAGGAAACATTACGATCACATCAGGCGCGACCGATTCGGATGGTTCCATTTCGCTCGTCCAATTTTATGCTAATGCTCAGTTGATTGGGCAATCGACCACCAGCCCTTACAGCTTTACCTGGTCGAATGTCGCGGGTGGAACCTACCAGATCACTGTTAAAGCCACCGACAACCAGGGTGGCGTAACCACATCGTCACCGTTTTCCATTACCTCGGATATTCCTCCGACGGTTTCGCTGACAGCACCTGCCAGCGGAACCCAGGTCCAGTTACCTGCCAGTGTGACACTGACGGCGACCGCCGCTGATAGTGATGGAACCATAGCCTCAGTGACTTTCTACGCTGATTCAGGAAGCGGAGCCATTCAGGTGGGGCAGGCGACGCATGCTCCTTATACAGCGACATGGCAACAGCCAGCGGTCGGAACGTATCAGGTTGCGGCGATGGC
This sequence comes from uncultured Verrucomicrobiota bacterium, assembly GCA_903863295.1. Taxonomy (GTDB): domain Bacteria; phylum Verrucomicrobiota; class Verrucomicrobiia; order Methylacidiphilales; family UBA1321; genus JABDGH01. Next base: position 53,126 of record CAIPBM010000002.1, read on the forward strand.
GACTGACAACTTGGGAGCAACCACCATGTCGAGTTCCGTCCAACTCGTCGTCGGGGCTCCCCCACCTGCCCCCGTAATGGGTTCACTTGCCGGGGGGGCGGACAGTACGCTGGTCATTAAAACGAACGGCTCGGTGGAAGGCTGGGGCCGCAACCAATTCGGTCAACTCGGCCTTCTGGTCGGAACCGATGTGTTGACTCCTACGCCGGTTCCGAATATCTCGGGAGCTATCGCTGTAGCCATGGGGAGCAGTCATTCCCTCGCGCTGACCTCGACCGGAACCGTTCTGAGTTTCGGCGACAACTATTTTGGTCAACTCGGAGATGGTACAACGACGGATCACTCGATGCCGACGCCCATTTCGGTGCCGACACAAAATGGAGCAACGGTCATAGCGATAGCGGCGGGTGACGGATTCAGCGTGGCGTTGGAATCGGATGGCAGCGTTTACACATGGGGATCGAATGCCAAAGGACAGTTGGGACAGAACGACCAGGTGGACCGGCTGGCCCCGACGAAGATAAACGGTCTTCCGGTGATTAAAGCCATAGTCGCCGGGCGAAGCTTCGTTGTTGCGCTGACAGACGCCAAAACCCTCGTTGCCTGGGGTGAAAATCAATGGGGGCAAATAGGCGATGGCACAACGACCATGAGACTTTCATCGGTACCCATAGGTGGCCTGTCCTCGATCAGCTCCATTGCAGCTGGAGCCAACCACGCACTGGCGGTCGACACCAACGGCAACCTTTGGGCATGGGGGGAGAATGCGTTCGCTCAGGCCGGAGATGCCTCGCTGATCACCAAGCTTTCACCCCAAACTGTTCCGGGCATTTCCGGCGCGACGGCGACGGTTGGTGGCTGGAACCATTCGCTGGTCGTGACCACGGCGCAGTCGGTGATGGCGTTCGGGGCCAATGATGAGGGCCAGTTGGGAGACGGAACAGTGGTGGATAAGCCCACGCCAGTGACGATTCCAAACCTCTCGGCGGTGGTGATAGGTGCGGGCTTCGATCACTCCGCAACGATGGCCTTGGATCGGACGTTGTTCATGTCGGGCCGCAACGCTCATGGGCAATTGGGAGCCGGAACCACGACTAGCACCTCTACTCCGACTCCTACCACCTACTGATTGTTATGACTAATTTCCTTTCCAAGATTGTCTGGCTGGCGGTGGTCATAGCGCTTCTTTCAAGCGGAGAGTCTCACGCGCAATCAACGGCTCTTATTGACGACAAGACTTATGATTTTGGCCTGAATCCGATCGGGACGGTGATTCATCACACCTTCATCCTCAAAAATACGGGCAAAAAGTCACTAGCAATTCAGAAGGTCTCAACCACTTGTGATTGCACGAAAGTGAGTTCATATCCGAAAGAAATCGGTCCGGGCGAGCAGGGCGAAATCGTGGCCGTGATGGATCACCATCACGCGGGCTACACCGATGTGTCAATCAATGTACAGGCCGGGCCAAACTTGGCGGATCTTTACGTCTTTCGACTTATCGGGGTTCATATCGAAAAGCAAAAAGAAGCAGGCGCCTCGCCTGATTCCCTCTCCGCCAAGGAGGCGCTACAATTACAATTGAAGGCTGGAAGCGTGGCCTTGATCGATTCTCGCCCGATCAATCTTTATGTTCAGGCCCATGCGAAGGGCTCACAAAACGTTCAGCCTTTTGCGTTGGAAGGACGGCAGGATTTAAAAGCCAAGACCGTTATTCTGATCGGAGAAGGAGCAGATGACCCGAAGCTTCTTTCTCAAACAGCCCGCTTGAAATCGCTTGGTTTCAAGGAAGCTCACTTTCTCGCGGGAGGGCTAAGGGCATGGCAGATGGCGGGTGGAACCATCGAAGGTTCGGCTCCGCCTCAAAGTGCGAGTCTTGCTCTGATTAATCCATCTGAATTCTACTCCGCGCAAAAAGGCGGGGGAGGCTGGGCGGTCATCGATCTCGATAATTCTAGCGATGCCTTGCCGACTATCTACCCGGCGAAGCATCTGGTCTGGAACAAAACGAATCCTGTTATTTTTTCCAGTTCACTTAATGAGATGGCAACGAGTTCGCAGGCGGAGCGGCTTCTGGTTACTAGTTCGATGGGTTCGGATTATGACCAACTTGAGGCTTCCATGCGCGGCAGCAAGCTGAAAGTCCCGGTTTATTATCTGCAGGGTGGGAGCAAGGCGTATTTGTTCTATATGCATCAGCAGACGCTGGCGCTGGCGAGCCGAAAGATAACTGTCAAGGGCGATCAAGCCTATCTGGCGAGCGCCAAATCGATGGGACAAGTCATCCGGGGAGCAGGTTGCGGGTCATGTGGACACTAAGATGAAAGCACTAACGAATATTTACCGAAAGGCGAACTCACCCCTCCTTAATGTTGGGGGCCGCTGCGTTGGGCTGCTGGCGACTCTGATCGCATCTAGTGTGGCTATTAGCACCCCGAGTTTTGCGCAAAGCGCTCCACCCCAAAATGGCCTTGCGGTCTGGCTAAAGGCCGATGCCGGTGTGGCTTATGATTCAATTACTGGTAGGGTCAACCAGTGGAGCGATCAAAGCGCCAGTGGCAACAACGCCTATCAAGGGAGCAGCGGTAATCAACCAACTTATGTGTCGGCTCGAACCGATCTCAATGGGAAGCCAGTTTTAAGGTTCGATGGAGGTAGCAGCTTTTTAGATGTCCCTGATAATGCAAGTCTTCAACCAGCCAATGCGGTGACGGTAATTGCTGTGTCCCAAACGCACGGCAACTGGCAGCAGGATATCGTGGCGCGGGCCTTAACTTATAATTATTACGGGGCATGGGCTCTGCCCCCTCTCTATACTTACGGTCTCGGTTTACAGAATAATAACGTCGAAAGAGGTTATCTGGGATTCGGATCCGGAGCTAGCAATTGGCAGTCTGACCTGGCGGGCTCGACGGCGCGCGCGCAACGAATGTCGATTGCAACCATGGTGTACGATGGAACTACGGAAAACATCTATGACAGCGGGGCTCTTCAGGGATCCAACGTGGTGACAGCTAATTTGAATTATGATGGCGGCCAGCATGACCTGCTCATCGGAGCGCATACGGCCTATTGGGGAATCACCGGCTATTTTTATGGAGATATGGCGGAGGTACTGGTTTACAATCGGGCCTTAACCCCAGCGGAGCAACAGCAAATCGAGGTCTATTTGGCAGACAAATACGGTCTCTATCATCCGAATGCGACGTGGCCGACCAGCGCAACAAATAATTATTCTGCCGCCGTGCAGGCGGAAATTATCCGTAACCAATGGAACAAAGCGCAGGCAGATGCTTACGTTGCTTTTTTGGCCACTAATCCGGCTGTTCCGGCGACCGGACTGGTTTCATGGCTGAAGGCGGATGACAGTGTGACATCCGATCCCACGACTGGTAAGGTGAGTGCGTGGGGTGACCAGAGTTTCTATCAAAACAGCGCCAGTCAGGGATCGGTCGGAAACCAACCCACACTCGTGGCGAGTCGTTCCGATTTGAATAATAAACCCGTCGTTCGGTTTGACGGCGGCAGTAGCTTCCTGGACATCGCGGATAATCCCAGCCTCAAGCCCGCGAACGCAGTCACGGTCATCGCCTTGGCTCAAAATGCTGGCGGCGGTCAACAAGACATTGTTTCCCATGGGTTGTCATATAATTACTACGGAGCGTGGTCCCTGGCTCCGTTATACGGGTACGACTTGGGGGTGCAGGCCAATAATGTCGAGCGTGGTTATATCGGATTTGGCTCGGGAGCGAGCAACTGGTACGCGGACCTGTCGGGAGCGACGGCGCGACCTGCGCGAGCCTCGATCTCCACCATGATTTATGATGGGGCCAATCTTAATATTTATGATAGCGGGGCAAGTCAGGCTACCCAAGGAATCGCAGGTCCTCTCAACTACGACGGCACGAATCTGCACGACCTCATCATCGGTGCGAACTCGACATGGAATGGCATTACCAACTATTTCCACGGCGATGTCGGCGAAGTTCTCGTCTATAACCGCGCCTTGACGCCCCAGGAGCAACAGCAGGCAGAAGTTTATCTGGCCGACAAGTATGGAGTCTATCATCCCAACGCCAACTGGCCGAAGGCTTACAGCACCGCTGTGCAGGCGGAAATTAACCGCAATCAGTGGAATAAAAATCAGGCGGACACGTATGCGACTTTTGTGGCCAGCAGTCCGGTGCCAGCGTCCGGACTTGCCGTCTGGCTCAAAGCTGACGCGGGTGTATCGTCAGATCCGACGACGGGACACGTCAGCCAATGGTCCGACCAGAGTCCGACGGGAAATCATGCCTATCAAGGTTCGGACGGGAATTGTCCCACGCTGGTCTCCACCCGGACGGACCTCAACGGCAAGCCGGTGCTCAGGTTCGACGGAGGAAACAGTTTTCTCGATGTCCCCGACAACGTCAGCTTAAAACCTTCGACTGCAGTAACCATTATCGCGGTCGCCCAGACCAACAGCAGTGCGCAACAAGACATCGTTTCTCACCCACTCACTTGCAACTACTACGGAGCTTGGGCGCTCGCACCGATTTACAGTTACGCTTTGGGGGTTCAAGGCAACAATCTTGAGCATGGATATGTCGGGTTTGGAGACGGAGCCAGTAATTGGTATGCGGATCTGTCGGGACCGACGCGCTTCCAGCAAATGTCCATTTCAACCCTGGTTTATGATGGAAACACGCTCAACCTGTATGACAATGGAGGGGTTCAGGCCTCACAAGGCATCAGCGGTCCCATTAACTACGACGGAACGACGCCACATGATCTGCTGATTGGGGCGCGGGTTGCCTACTATGGTGGAGTGACCAGCTTTTTCAGTGGCGATATGGCTGAGGTGTTGGTTTACAACCGCGCCTTGACGCCGCAGGAACAAGAACAGGCAGAGGTTTATCTTGCGGATAAATATGGGCTCTATCGGGCGAACGCAACTTGGCCCCGGAATTACAGCGTGGCCGTGCAGAGTGAAATCAATCGCAATCGATGGAACAAGAGCCAAGCCGATGCTTATGCGGCCTATTTGGCAACTTACCCCGCGTTGCCTCCGACCGGACTGACGATGTGGTTCAAATCCGACCAAGTTCAGGCGACAGGTGGAACAGTCTCAACCTGGATGGATCAAGGTCCATTTCATCATGATGCCGCTCAGGGTAACGGAGTTCTGCAACCGGCCTTGGTTCCTGGTGCCATCAACGGACTGCCGGTTTTGCGATTCAACAACAATTTTCTGACCATTCCCGATTCACCAACCCTGAGGCCTAATCAGTATACAATCTTCGCGATTGCCAAGGAAAACAGCACGGCAACTTACCAGACTCTATTATGTCGCCAGTACCAGGAATCCGGGGCATGGAATTATCCGTACGTGACGTTTATTGTCGATCCGTTCGGGGTGAACGGCGGAAATTACGTCCGGTCAGCCGTTGCTACGGATCAGGGTCTGTTTGAAGCAAATAACGGTAATAAGTACGACCTCTCGCAGTTCCATGCCTTGGAATGGAAATTTGACGGAGTCAATCAATACCTTTATTCCGATACAAACCTCGTGGGTGTCGTGGCGTCTCCCGGCAATCTCAATTATGGTGGTGGGCCTGCTAATTTGACGATTGGGACAAGAAGCGACCTCGCCACAGGAGAAAATCTCTATGCCGACGTGGCGGAGCTCATCGTTTACAATCGAGCCCTGACCGATTTTGAAAAGCGACAGGTCGAAACCTATCTGGCTGAGAGATACAATTTTGCCATTCCAGCTCCACAGATTTCCATCAATGGCGGTATCTACTCGCAAGGCCCGCAGGTGACGATCAGTTCCGTCAGAACGGATGCAGTGATCCATTACACAACGGACGGATCGGATCCGACGACCTCCTCTACTTCCCAAATCTATACCGGGCCGTTCACGCCACCGTCCGGCTCAGTCGTTACAGCCTCGGTTACGGAGCCAGGTATAACGAATTCGAGCCCCACGACGGTCTCCACGCCGTTCCAAGTCGATCCTCAAGCGGTATTCAATCGTTCCAGCCTCGTCATGTGGTATCGGGGAGATTATGGAATCGGGATCGATGGTTCGGGGAATGTGACTTCTTGGAATGACGCTTCAGGGTTACCGACTGGTTATCAGGCCGGACAAGGAAATTCTTCGCTTGCGCCTGCACTGATTGCAAGCGGTCTGAACGGAAAACCGGCGCTAAGATTCAATGGAAACGGTCAATTTGAACAATTGAATCAACCCATGCCGGATCTCACCGATCTGACAATTTTTGCGGTGGTTAATCCTTCCGGCAATTACGGCGCTATCTTCTGCGATTCTGATCAGGCGGGAGGTCAGGATATGTGGCTGGCCCTCGATAGCGGCAACGCCGTCATCCGGGCGGACAAACAATCGACACAATTGGCGGATGGGTATGGAAACCGGGGAGGCATTGCGGTTCCATGGGGTCTTGATACCAGCAATCAACCGCGGGTGATTTCCTGGACGGTCTCGGCGGGCCAATCATCGGTTTACCGGGAAGGCAACCTTCTTCAGACCTTCAATTTGACCGCATCCGAAGTGGGGTATCACTCGGCCAATCCGACGATTGGTTGCTGGTGGGATCAGGGAGCGCGAGAAAGCTATTTTGACGGGGACCTTGCGGAATTCATGGTGTTCAACCAAAGCCTGTCTGATCAGGACCGCCAAGCTGTCGAGTCGTATCTGCTCAATCGTTACGCGATGGCAACGCAGGTGGGTATCCCGGTGCTTTCACAGGCACCCGGAAATTATTTGGGCAACGTCCCACTCACCATTTCCGATGCGACTCCTGGTGCTTCTATTTACTACACCCTTGATGGAACCGACCCGACACCATCGTCCACTTTGTATCAGTACCCCATCACGGTGGAATCGACCCAAACGGTCAAGGCCAAGGCTTTTAAAACAGGTCTGACGCCAAGCGCCGTAGCAGGAGGCATCTATACCATCGGCCTGCCAGCGGGAAATGGGAACGGTCTGGCGGGCCAGTACTATTCCAACACCAATCTGAGCGGTGATCCGGTTCTGATCCGGGTTGACCCGACAATCAATTTCAATTGGAGTGGCACGCCCCCCGATCCCTCCATTGCCCACGACTATTACTCGGTGCGATGGACTGGATACGTTATTCCACAATACTCGGAAACTTACACATTTTATACCGATTCGGATGATGGCCCGAGGCTGATCGTCAACGGTCAGGACATGATCGAGCAATTTCATGGGCAGGGTGAGACTTGGTATTCTGCTTCTATCTACCTGAAAGCCGGACAGGCCTATCCCATCGAACTCGATTATCAGCAGCAAAATGGTCCTGCCGTAGCCCGTCTCTTGTGGAGCAGCCCTTCCACACCGCAGCAGATTATTCCTCAAAGCCAATTGGCTTCAGGTCTGCTCAATCCAGTCACGGTCACGCCGCCCGTGGCCAGCTCGCCCGGTGGGGCATTTACGATGCCGCTTACCGTTTCACTCAGCACATCAACGCCCGGTGCCACGATTGTTTACACCACCGATGGCTCACTTCCTACCCATACTTCGACCGTCTACTCGACGCCGCTTCCCATATCGACCAACACCACCCTGCGGGCTTTGGCCTTTTTGGCGGGGGACAACGATAGCCCGCCCATTACTCGAACCTTCACGTTCGATACCAGCGGCCCCACTTTAGGCACCCTGCAGTTGAACGGCGCGAATTTTGCCAATAACGCAACAATAACAACCAACGGGACATTCTCGATTGCTGCCTCCGATCCTCAAGGCGTAAGTCGTGTCGATTTCCTCGTGGATAATGCGCTGATCGGCTCTGGGTCGAACAGCTATTCGGTGAATGTAAACCTCGCCTCGCTCACGGACGGGGCGCATGTCCTCATCATCAACGCCTACGACTCGCTCGGCAATGTGACGACACAGACGGTCGATTTCACGGTACAGGAAGCGGCTCCACCGGCGCCAAACCTAACGTCACCCTCAAACAATTTTGTTAGCGGTAGTTCTCCCATCACGGTCAAGGGAACGGCGACGCCAGGTACAACCATCACGTTCTACAATAACGGGCAGCCATTGGCCGCAACGGTTCTCGCTTCGGCCGACGGCACCTTTCAAGGCTCGGTGGGGCTCAGCAACGGCAATAACTCAATTCAGGCCACGGCTACTAATCCGGGTGGCAGGGGCGGCGAAGGGCCGAGATCTCCCGCCATGGCCGTCACGCTCAATACCGCTATTCCGAGCGCGCCCACGGCATTCCATGCAACCACACTGGCCGGAGGGGCGATTCAGCTTTCGTGGGGCGCGTTAACGCCGGGAACCGTGACAGGCTATAATATTTATCGCTCTACCTCCCCCTTCACTGACCCCTCGCAGGGGACAAAGATCAACTCCTCCCTCATCACAAGCGCCCAATATACCGATCTCCCATCCAGTGATGGCACTTATTATTATCTTGTAACCGCTGTCAGCACGGCGGGTATTGAGGGAGTCGTCTCTCAACAACAAACCACGGCCTCGGATCGTACCCCTCCAGAAGCCGTCTCGATTCTTTATGCTCCGCAGGGCAACCACGATGCAACGACGGGCGCGATGGCTCCTGGTATTGTCAACGTGACGGTCACAATGAGCGAGCCGCTGCAAACCGCGCCCTTTCTGAGCCTGACTCCAGCAGGTGGCTATCCGATCAGTATCACCTTGCAGGCCGACCCGACCTCCAACGTCCGTTACACGGGAAGCTTTGCCCTGCAATCGACCACCCCAACGGGCACAGCGACGGCGGTTCTCTCGGCCGTCGATCTGGCGGGTAATCGAGGCACGAAGATCGATGCGGGCGGAACGGCTTTATTCGATACCACTGGCCCGACCGTGACGGCGCTATTGGTCAGTCCGTCCACAGCGATTCAGAATAGCGCCAGCAATCCCGTCCAAGTCCAGGTGACAGTCACGCTGGACAAGCCGGTCAAGGACGGGACGACGCCGGTTGTCGGTTACACGCTTTCCTCCAATCCGGGCAATGCTCTGACCTTCAGTAATGTCGTGGCTGGTTCGGATAACCTGACCTGGATTGCCACAACGACGCTACCCGCTTCAGCGGGTTCCACGACGGAAAATATGTCGCTTACCTATAGTGGAGTTGATTATCTCGGCAATGCGGGAACGGCCATTAGCGTGCCGCATCAGTTTCAGGTCTATCAGGGCAATCTGCCAGGGTTGGCCGCTCCCTTTGGACTCGCCGCAACACCGCAGCCAGGAGGCAAAATTCAACTGCAATGGCAGAGCGTGACCAGCGCATCGGATTACCAGCTCTACCGTCAAGGCCCAAGCGATAGCACGCTGCTACCGTTGGCTTTAAGTGGCGGAGCCGTTACTTATCTTGATCAGACCCAAGCGGATGGAACTTACAGCTACACGGTGGCTTCGGTGCGCAGTCTCAATAGCCAGACGTCTACCGGTACACAGAGCGGTCCAGTCAATGCCCTGGCCCAAAGTCAGCCACCGCTAGCGCCCCAAAGCCTTGCTGCTTCCCTGGCAGGTTACGGAGTGGTGCTGCAGTGGCAGGCTCCCAACAACTTGAACGAAAATGTCACCTATGCGCTCTATCGTTCGGCCAATCCCATTACCAGCCTGAATGGACTGACGCCTATTGCAACCGGCATAACCGCCATCACGGCAGCCGATGCTCAACCGGATCCCTCAAAGCCAAATTATGCGGTTGCCGCTGTAGATGCTGCGGGCAACATTTCAGCTCCTTCCAACTCGGCTTACCTCGACACACAATTGTTGCCGGTCAGTTCCTTGAACATCACTCAATCTGACACCAATCCTCCGGTCATCAGTTGGTCGGCGGTTCCAGGAAACATTTCGGGTTATAATATCTACCTCGGGCCAAGCGCTTCGCTCCAGCAGATCAATAGTTCCTTGCTGACGACTACTTCCTATACCGATACCGGCTATACGAACAATGAGCGTCAATACACTCTGGTCACGGTCGACAACAGTAACCATTCCAGCGTGGGTCACAGTCTTACGCTTCCGATCTTATCGGCAACTTTGGATCCCAACGCGGTCGTGCGCAGGGGTTTGATCAATGATTTGATCTACACAGTGACGAATTCCTCGGCGGAGGCGATTTCCAACATCGATGTGCGTGTGGCGATCAACGGGAAGAGCGATGTGTCGCCCACTTTCAGCCTACAACCGGGCCAGAGCCAGCAGGTCATGGTGGTGGTGGGAGGCGACGCCGATCTGCCACAGGAGAGTGCACCGATCCAAACCAGCATCGAAATCACTCCCCACGCAGGGGAACTCGTTTCCATCCAGCGTTCGGGAACCGTCCCGGTGGTTGACGGCGCCTTGGCAGTTTCCGTCCTGCCGTCGAATTTCACGCGGGGTGGAACGGGCAGCGTCCAATTCTCGTTAACCAATCCTTCGTCCGAGCCTGTGGAGATTATTGTCGCCCGTAATCAGGGCCAGTCCGCTTCGGACCAGATACGGATCAAAGTTATGGACGCCAACAATGTCGTCTATTCAACGACTCCGGTGAAATTCAATGTGGGGACTAATGTCATCACTCTTTCGGACGGTAACACCGTTCTGCAGATCCCGCCGGGCGCAACGGTTACGTCGGCGGCCCAGCTTGTCTCAGTCCCCGACAACGTGCCGGACAACGCCTACGTCCAGCTCCAAATTGACCAAGTCTACTTTGACGAAGGCCAAGCGGACCAAGTTGTGCTTTCAGGGTTGACCTCACGCCAGGCGGTCAATGTGGTGGCCACCAGCTATTTTGTGACGGTCACCAGTGTTTCGCCTGCTACCTCCAACGGTACCCAGCCTGTGTTGATTAGTGGCACTGCCACCTTCCGCGTCACCAACACCCCCGCGCCCAATCAGCCCGTAGTCCTGCATGTGGATAATGCGGGATTTGATCTCTCCTATCAGCTCGCTACCGATTCAAATGGTAATTTCTCTTACTCGTTTACTCCGCCTCCAGGGACACTCGGCGGTGTCTATACGGTTTGGGCAGTTAATCCGCAAATTACGGACCGTACTGTTCAGCAAACCTTCACCATCCAGCAAATCGGGGTTTCACCCGCCACGATCAATTTAAGCGCACCTAGAAATTACGCTCAAACCGTCAATTTCACTGCCAAGGCTGGTCCGGGAACAACAGCCACAAATATCCATTTCACTTATGTGGCGGCAGATCAGCCTGGTGGTCAGTTCCCGACTGGAATCACAGTGGATACAAGCCATTCCGTGGAATCGCTAGCACAAAACGCCAGCGCTACACTGCCGATCAGTATTACCGGCGACAGCACGGTGACCACTGGTTCTGTTGTCTTGCGGCTGCGGAGTGATAACGACCAGGGACAACCTTGGCAAACCGTTCAAGTGAATTACACCTTTGCCGATGCAGTTCCGGCACTGAGATGGGATAGCTATTCGTCCACGGCGGGAGTTAACCCGGGCAATACGGTGACCTCGAATCTCACCCTGACGAATCAGGGCCTTGCTGCGTCGAATAATGTTACCTTCCAAGTGTTGAATCAGGCCGATGGAACCCTTGCCCCGTCATGGGTATCGCTGGGAAGCGCCCCCAGCGTGAGCCAAGTGAAGGTCGGAGACAATGTGCCGGTGTCCGTTAATTTCAGTCCTCCCGCCAGTCAGGCGCAGGGGGATTATGCCTTTATTATCCGTGCCTCCGCCCCGAATCAACCCAATCAAGATTCGGTTGTCGGGCTCACTATTAGTGCCTCAGGAAATGGCAACGCCAGATTCCAGGCGACTGATATTTATACCGGCACGCAGGCGAAAGACGCGCAGGGAAATCCTCTATTTGATGCACAGAATAATCCGGTCATCGTTCAAGGTCTGACTGGAGCCACGATCACCCTCCAGAACGATGATGTCGCCAGTATCAACTATACGATGACTACGGATGCCAATGGTGAAGCTGACTTCTCTGGCATAACTGTGGGACATTATCAGTACCATGCGAGCGCGCCCGGGCATGACAGCGTCAATGGTGGAATATGGATTCAACCCGGAACGACAACGTCACAAACGGTCAATATGCAGAATGACCTTGTCTCGGTGAATTGGCAGGTAACGCCAACCACGATTCAAGACCGGTATGACATAACGATCAATGCCACTTTCCAGACGGATGTTCCTGCAGCGGTGGTAACAGTGGATCCTGGCACAGTGAACTTGCCGCCGTTACAGGCTGGAGACGTCTACAACGGCCAATTCACGTTTACCAATCATGGGCTGATCGATGCCAATAACATGCAATTCAGTTTGCCGCCGGATGATGGGAATCTTCACTACGAGTTGCAGGGAGCCATGCCTAGCACCATCGGCGCTGGTCAGAGTGTCACATTGCCGTACCGCATCACCTGCATACAATCCTTTCCAACTGCTGTTCAGGTAGCCGTCGTGGGTGGAGCCAGCGGAACACTGGTGGCCTCCTTGGGCTTGCTTGCCTTTGGTTGGGCGGGGCGGCGTTCACTTTATCGGCTCGGAACGATTGGAATCATTTGCAGCCTGGCCGTCTTGACGCTCGCGCTACCCAAACGGGCTTACGCACAAACTGCGACGTCGGATTGCTACCACTACATGACTGGATGCGCCGCCGTCGGGTCATTTCAATGCACCAACAAAACATGGTACCCTATTACGGTCAAAATAGTTTTCGCCTACATCATCAATAATTGCCCCTCACAGGCGACTGCTCCGAGTTCGGTTTACGTGAATAGCTCCCCAAGCGGCAATGCCTCCAATGGTGGCGGCGGCACTGCTTATGCACCCTCGCCAGTTACGGGTGGCGGAAAGGATTGCGTTCCCAAATGCCCGGATGGTTGCGACAAGGACAAGCAAACGCAATCTTCGATTAACTTGCCTGAGCGGGAGTACCGTGATGACGCTACGGATCTCTCGGTGAAAGTTCCCGGAGGCACAGCCTCCGTTTCCAGATATTTCTATTATAATGCCTGGCATTGGCGCGATTTGAGCGAAGGTTTGACTTTAAACGCTGGGGCGGGAGGAATTGCTTCCATCGATTACATCACGGAAAACTATCCTGTGGTCGACTCGGGGTTCACTACCTACGAACAAGGCGTCACCCATGCCCGGATTATCGCGAGCAGTACCGGGTACCGGTGGCAAAGCACGACCGGGCAGTGGAAGACCTTTGACAGCACCGGCAAGCTCCTTGCCACGGGCAACCGCAACCTGACCCTCACCCAGCTCCAATATGATAGCTCGGGCAATCTTACCAGCGTCAGTGACGCAAACGGTAACGTCATATTCGCGGTCACAAGTTCGGGAGGCCAGATTTCTGCGGTGCAGGATTGGGCGGGCAGAACGGTTCGCTACGGGTACGGCGGCGGCAATTTAACTTCCATTACGGATGCGGCAGGTAATTCGGCCAGTTACTCTTATGACGGTAACGGCCATATCACGAACAAAACCGATGTTAACGGAAATACCTTCACGATTACTTACGACAATGGCGGCTATGTCTCGAGTGAGGTTGATTCGAAGGGTAACGGATGGTTCTTCACCTTCAGTTACGATCAGGGATTGCAGCAGTACTATGCCCAGATCAAATCTTCAGCGGGTAAAATCGAAGAAAAAACCTATGCGAGTGATGGCACCCTCATTCTTGATCTGCTTAATGGCGTTCAGCAGAAGAAGGTGTTAAGGAGTGGCAGTGTCTGGAGTATCACCCAGGCGAATGGATCGAGTATTCAGGAAACCTATGACGAGTTTAACAATCTGACGAAGGAAGTTCGCCCGGAGGGTACGACCACCTACCAGTACGAGCCGACCTATAGTCAGCCCACACAGATCACCTATCCTGACGGAACGGTCACAAGCATGTCGTATGACACCAGCGGCAATCTCACCAGCAAGACCGAGGCGGCGGGCACATCGGTGGCCCGGACGACCAGCTACCGTTACGATTCCCTGAATGAGCTGACCGAGAAGACCGATGCCCGGGGGAACAAGACGGATTATGCCTACGACGGCAAAGGAAACCTGGTGCGCGAGTATGACCCTTCGAATACTTCGATGCAGGTGACTTATACCTACGATTCAGCAGGCAATCGCCTGACGCGCACGGATGCCTTGGGCAATACCACACGGTACACTTACGATGGACTCGGCAGAGTCACCACCGAAACGGATGCCTTGGGCAATGAGACGATTAACACTTATCGGGGCAATTTGATCAGTCAGGTTGAGGTGGGACATACTGCGTCGGCCTCGGGACGGATGACCAAGTTCGTTTACGATCAGCAGGGGCGTCGGACCCAGGTCATTCGGGTGGGCAATGGCGGTCAGCAGGTGCAGCAAACCACGACTTACGATGGTGATGGTAACGTCGTGTCTCAGGCCAACGCCCTGGGACAGGCGACTAACTACCGGTACGACCAGAATGGGTGGCCCCTGGCGGTGACCCAACCTTACGGAGCGTCGGGTTCGACCAGTTCCAAGACGTATAATAATGATGGCTCGGTGCAAAGTGAGACCGATCCGGTCGGCGTGGTAACGCAATACACCTACGATGCCAGCGGACGGGTTGTGACCCGCACCGAGGCGCTCGGAACCCAGCAGCAGCGCAGCGTGAACTACGCCTACGATGCCATGAACCGGGTAACCAAGGTCACTTACAGTGATGGCAGCCAGACGTTCACGACGAATTACGGTTATGATGCGTTGGGACGGCGTACCAGTGTTTCTGGCCAGCGTGAATATCCAAAGACCGATGCCTATGATGCGAATGATAATCTAGTAAGTGAAACCGATGCCCGAGGCTTCACGACTAGGTACGTCTACGATGCCTACAACCGTCGGACCCAGGTCAATGCTCCAGGCCAGACCTCCAGCTTCGCCTATGACCTGGATGGAAATCTTCTCAGTGTCACGGATGGCAATAATATCTCACGCGCTTACGCTTATGACGCCCTGAACCGGCAGGTCGCGCAAAGCGTCCCCATGCAGGGTTTACCGTCAGGCTGGGCATCAACGCCCGCGCAGGTGCTGAGTAGCTCCACCTACGATGCCTGGGGCGAGGTTGTCGCGACCAGTGATGCGGGCGGCGGCGAGACCAGCGCGACGTACGACGACCTGGGCCGGGCCATCGACCGGGTGAGTGCCGCCGGGCTTACCCTCCACTACAGCTATAACGCCCTCGATCAGGTCACGAGCATTGCCTTTCCTGCGACTAACGGCAATAGCCCGGGTAGCTCGGTCAGCTATGTTTACAACTCCACCAATGGCCAGTTGCTCGATTCGGTCACGGACCGTGCGGGGAACACGACGAGATACCAGTACGATGCGCGGTTGCTCAAGACGCAGGAAACGGCCTCCAACGGGGCGGTTACGCAATATGTCTACGATCCGCTGGGACGGCTGGCGATGCAGACAGACGCCTTGGGCAATGGGACGTTGTGGGGTTACGACCAGTTCGACGAGGTGACGCAAATGGTCTATCCCGATAGCACGCCGCAGGTGCCCCGCGTCGCCACCTACGCGTACGATGGCTTTGGCAAGCTGCAATCCCAAGGCGGCACGGGGCAATATCCGGTCACTTACGGGTATGATGCGGCGGGCAACCGGGTCAGTCTCACGGATGGGAACAATTCGCAAACGCAATGGGGTTATGACGGTTTGAACCGGGTGACGAGCAAGACTTACGCGGACAACAGCACGTATCACTACAGTTATGATCCGGCAGGCAACCTAGCCGCGCGGGTCGATGCGCTGGGGCGCACGACGCAATATCGTTACAACGCCTATAACCTGGTGGCGCAGGTGGTCTACCCGACGGATCCGTCCGTGAGCTTCCAGTACGACGCGCTGGGCCGTCGCACGCAAATGAGCGATGGTAGCGGGACGACGACCTGGGCGTGGGACAGTGCCAACCAAAACACCGGCTATTCCCAAAGCGCGGTGGGTCAGAGCATCTCCTACGCATACGATGCGGAAAACCATCGCACGCAGATGGTGGCGGGGGCGAGTTCTGGCGTGGGGGTGGCGTGGACGACAACGTACGGGTACGACGGAGCGGGGCGCCTAATCAGCCTGCTGGATAACCGGGCCTCGGCCACGTCGCCGTTTACCTACGCTTATCAAGCTGGCACCAATTGGATCAGTGGCCACGCGAATGCGGATGGATCGGCTTCGCTCAACCAATACGATGTGCTGGGACGATTGACCCGCGTCACGGCGGCGAATGGAGCGGGCTCGGCGATCAACACCTATGCCTATAATTATGACGCCGTCGGGCAGAGGACGCAGGAGGCCAGCACGGTCGGCACGCGGAACTTTGGCTATGATAATTTGCGGCAGCTGACCAGCGCCTACCGCGTGGATGGTTCCGGCAATCCGCAGCCCAATTACAATTTCAGCTACGCCTTTGATGCGATTGGTAACTGGACCAAGTCGACCAGCGCGGCGGGGGAAACCGATTTCACGGCGAATCATCTCAACCAATACACGGGGATTTCGGGAGGAACATTTGCGCAGCCCGCCACGCCGCAGTATGATGCCGATGGCAACATGACCTCCGACGGCACCGGCAACACCTACGTCTATGATGAGGAAAACCGTCTCGTGGAGGTCGATACGCCGAATAATGCCAGCATCGCCAAGACTGTCAGTGTGTATGACGGCCTGAGCCGACGGGTCGAGAAGCGGACGTATAGTCCCGGCGGTACCTTGCTGGCCACCACGAGGTATTTATACGACGGGTTGGTGCCGGTTGCGGAATATGATTCCAGCAATAGCCTCACGGTCAGTTATACACGCGGCCTCGACTTGAGCGGGACGATGCAAGGCGCGGGCGGGATCGGGGGTCTACTGGCCCTGACCCAGGCGGCAGGCAATTCCTACAGCTACTTCGCCGATGGGAATGGAAACATCGTTGATTTGACCGATGCCTATGGGGCATCTGCTGCACACTACGAGTATGATCCGTTTGGGAACATCGTTGCGCAGACGGGGACCCTGCAGCAGAGCTATCAGTGGAGTTCCAAGGAAGCGGATGCGGGGACGGGGTTGGTTTATTATTTGTATAGATTTTACAACGTTGGCAGTGGCAGGTGGTTAAATCGAGATCCCAAGCGCGAACATGGCGGTTTGAATCTTTATTTGTATTGCAGGAATAATCCAATAAACTATGGAGACGAAATAGGTCTAGATTATGAATACTTGCCAGCGTTGGAGAATTTATCAGATTTTGTTTCAGGAGCTGCCGACAATCTTTCATTCGGGTTAACTCGTCAAGCTCGTGAGGGTATAAATTGGATGATATATAACGACTACTCAGATGCCGGCGTGGACTCTAATAGCAATTATTACGTGGCAGGTGAAGTCACTGAAACTACTGTAGAAATAACAGTTACTTTAGGCGGTGGAGCATTGCGATATGCAGCCAAAAATACAGTGCGCTCAGTTGTCGAAGGTGGCGCTCGCGGACAGTTTAGACGAGCATTTAATCTTAAGGGTGGAGTGGTTCATCATCTCAATCAGATTAAGGGTGGACGGTATCCCTTACCTTTCAAATGGTCTGCACGTGGTTATTGGAATATGCGTTGGTTGCCTAGTCGAACAGCTCACTTAGCTGCGCATGCCAGAATTACTCGCTTAGAAGCTTTGGATGAGCTTCGCGAGCAAACAATGTTTCAACGCTTTTTCGTAAATCAGTTGGGACTTTATGTAAATAATCTAAGCAACCAGATGAACGTATGCAATTGGTCAGTTGACGTTGATACAAAAGTAAACTCTGAAGTAGAGATATATGAAGATAAACCTCCATTTGCCCTGATAGAAGGCGATGCCTCAGAGTCTTATCATGATCCTTAATTAAAATGATTATTTTTTTATTGATTTTTTTGTGCCTCGCAATATTTGGCCACGGCGTGGTTAAGTGGTTGCTTAAAAAGATTGAAGGCAGCGTACCCCCTGTCAACGAGGAGATTGAAATGAATCAATATTTTAATTCTTTGCCCGTATCTCCTAACATAGACAATATTTTGAAGGCATGGGGTGAGACAAGAAAGCAACACCTACCCGATGAAAATATAAATCATGAAATAGTAAATTTATTTTCTACTTATAGCTTTGTTGGTCCCGATAGATATGGACCTTATTTGAGTGTGAAGGCAGTACAAAAATCTAAAATTTATCCCTCTTTCGTCAAAATAGGCAAGTGGGATGAAGATTGCGATTTATTTGTAAGAGAGGGAAAAACCGATTTTATAATCTATAAAAGCAACAAATCGCAAGTCGTTTCATTTCCAAATCAGCCGTCTAAACTTGCGAATAATATTAATGAATTTCTCATTCGTGCCTGGAAGTACCACTGTGATGCTGAATCAGTTAGTCAACTATGGTATAATCGACTATGGCTATGGCTACATCAAGCATCTAGGAAATGACCAAGCAATTACAGTTATATGCCTATAATTATGACGCCGTCGGGCAGAGGACGCAGGAGGCCAGCACGGTCGGCACGCGGAACTTTGGCTATGATAATTTGCGGCAGCTGACCAGCGCCTACC
>CAIPBM010000003.1 GCA_903863295.1 uncultured Verrucomicrobiota bacterium
GGAAGGCATCCGCCGCTAGGGACAGCGGCGGCTACCACGGAGATCCCATGGAAGCCGCGGGGAACTTTCCGGGGCTTAGGTCTTTTCCGGGTACTTCTGGTCGGCGACCCACTGGAGCATGGCTTGAAATTCGATGGGGCCAAGTGGCTTGCTGAGATAATTATCGAATCCCTGGGCGAGGAATTTTTCGCGGTCGCCTTCGAGTGAGTTGGCAGTTAGAGCAATAATTGTGGGACAATCGGCGCCGAGCTTTTCGCGCAGCAAGCGGCAAGCCTCCACGCCATCCATCTCGGGCATTTGGATGTCCATGAAAATGAGATCGTAGGTCGACTTGGCGACGTGCTCCAGGACCTGAAGTCCATTGCCGGCGAGATCCGCGCGGTAGCCCATTTTGCTGAGCATGAGGAGGCCCACTTTCTGGTTCACGGCATTGTCTTCCGCGAGAAGAATTTTAAGGGGAAGGCGGCTGGCCATGGCGCTATCAAACTGTTTTTGGGCCGTTTTTTTCCGGGTCGTCGCTCCACCGACGGATTGCTGAAGGGCATCGAAAAGATGCGATTGCTTGATCGGTTTGGGGATTTGGAACTGGAAGAGGGCGGCATTCTCGCCGACTTCCACGTCGCCGAGAGAGGAGAGGAGGATGAGCGGGACCTGGCCGTTCTTGCGCATTTCGCGGGCGAGGGTGATGCCGTTCATCCCGGGCATTTGGAGATCGACGAGCACCACGTCAAATTTGTCGTGCGCCATTTTTTCAAGCGCGTCCGCACCGGAGGCCACGGAGGTGGCTTTCAGTCCCCAGTTTTTTAACTGAGTTTCGAGGATATGGCGATTGGTGGCGTTGTCGTCAACGATGAGGGCGGCACAGTCAACGAGGGAGGATGGGGCGTTGGCGGGAATGGAGCCCTGAGTGGCGACGGCCTCGAAGACGGCGGTAAAGAAGAACGTGGAGCCTTGGCCGACTTTGCTTTCCACCCACATGGTGCCGCCCATCAATTCCGCCAGGCGCTTGCTGATGGCGAGACCGAGGCCGGTGCCTCCATAACGGCGCGTGGTGGAGCTGTCGACCTGCTGGAAGGACTGGAAGAGGCGTTCGATCGCCTCACCGGGGATGCCGATGCCGGTATCGGTGACGGAAAAGAGGAGGTGGTAGCCCGCTTCATCCCGGCTTTCGCATTGGATGTTGAGGGTGATTTCGCCGCGCTCCGTGAACTTGATGGCGTTCCCGATGAGATTGGTCAAAATCTGGCGGAGGCGGTTGGAATCCCCGGCGAGGCTGGCAGGAACGTCAGGGGCGATGAGATAGGCCGCCTCGAGATGTTTGTCGCGGATGAGCGGGGAGAAAAGATCGACGGCATCTTCCACGCACTGGCGCAGGGAGAAAGGCCTCCGCTCGAGGTTGAGTTTGCCGGATTCGATCTTGGAGAAATCGAGGATGTCGTTGATGACGGTGAGAAGTGCCTCACCGCTGGTCTGGATGGTATTGACGCAATCGCGCTGGACGTCGGTGAGTTCGGTATCAGCGAGGATGCCGGTCATGCCGATGACCCCGTTCATGGGGGTGCGGATTTCGTGGCTCATGACGGCGAGGAACTCGCTCTTGGCGCGCTCGGCCTCCTGGGCGCGGCGGGTGAGTTGCTGCTCGTGGGCGAGGGAGTTGATGAGCCGCATCTGGCTTTCGCGTAATTCGATGACGGCTTTCTTGAACGTGGTGATGTCCTGGAAGGTACCGAAGACGCGGCTGAGCTGACCGTTGACGAACTCCGCGTTGCCCATGGTGCGGACCCAGATGCGGTTGGCCTTGGCGGTGATGAGCTCAAGCTCGACGTCGAAAGGAGTGCCGTCCTTAGCGCATTTTTCGAAGGCCTCGCGGATGATGGGCTGCGATTCTGGCGCGTAGTATTTGACCCCATCATCGATTGAGGGAGGTTGATCGAGAGGAACTTCGTGGATGTGGTAGAGCTCTTCGCTCCAGGTCACTTTCCGGCTGGGGAAATCGACGGTCCAGGCGCCCATGCGGGTCATGCGACCGGCCATTTGCAGCAGCATCTCACTCTGGCGCAACTTTTCCTCGGCATCGACGCGAAGGGTGATGTCGACCATGGTGACGACGATGCCGTCCTCCCGCTTGGCCCCGCGGAGGGAGAGCCAGCGGCGAACGTTGCCCAGTTCATAACGGTGCTCGAACATCACGGGTTCGCGGGTTTCGATCACTTTACAGAAGGTGGCGAAGGTACCGTTGGCCACGCTTTCGGGATGCGACTGGAGCATGGTTTTACCCGAATCACGCTCGAGTTGGAGATCTTGGCCGAGAAGTTCAGAAGCCATTTTATTGGAGAGGACGAGGCGGAGGTCGGCGATTTTGCCGTGGGCGTCGCGGATGGCTTCCATCACGGTAATGCCGTGGGGAGAAGTTTCGATAACGCTATCGAGCATGGTGCGCGCCTGCTCCACTTCCCTCACCGCGATGCGACGTCGATGCAGGGCATAGGCCCCGAACCAGGAACCGGGAACGAGCAGGAGAAGTGCGACGCCGCAAGTGACCCAGATGGCGGTGCGGATACCACGTACATTTTCCCAGACGGCAGAATTGGGTACCTTATTGACCAGGATCCAGCGAAGGCGCTCACCTCCGGTCACCGGCATGCGCAGGGGGGGGTAATCGGTGGGGGAAGCGATGGGATCGATACTTTGATAACAATAGAGGTTCTTTTTATAAATGAACCAACCGGCGGGATGGCTGGTCAGGTTCTTCCACAAAACGGGGTCCTGAACCTTGAGGCTTTCGTTTTGGCGTTCCGGATACATGAAGGCCCATTCCGAATCGAGGCTGGGACCGACCACCCAGAAGCCATCCTTGTTGAGGAGGAGATTTTGTCTGGAAGCGTCATTAGCCAGACGCAATTCCCGCGGGACCTGGTTTCCCTGATAATTGAGCACGAGAAGGGCCCTGGGCTTGCCGTCCGGACCGGCGATCTGTCCGCTGATCCGCATGGTCGGCTTAATGGGATAGACGATCTTGTTGTGCTCCAGCGTCAATTCCAAGGGAGAGAAGACAGCGGCACCGATGGGGGAGTTGATGGTTTCGTGATAAAAGGGGCGGGATGATTTATCCTGAAATTCGGCGGCGGGCACTTCATGGAGAGGGTTGTCCCCGCCGATCCAGTCGTAACGGAGGATCTCATGTCCCTCCAGATTGAGGAGGGTTATTTTATCGTACTGACTCCGGGCCAGGAGCATGGTCTTGATGGCGCTGCGGACGTTTTCGTTGTCGGCGGGGGTTTCGGGGTGCCGGGCTAATTCTTCCTCGGCGACACGCTTGATAAAAAACATGTCGTTGGCCCGGCCGCGTACCCGGGCTTCCATCAGAAAGGCGTTCCGGTTCAAGTCCGCCTGGCAACTGGAGGAGACTTGCCAGATGGCGTAATTCCAAAGGCACTTTTGCGCGAAAAAAGCGGTGAGGATGACAAGAAGCGCCACCAGCCCGGCAACGAGCGTCGGTTTTAACCAGTAGGCTGGGGAATTTTTTTGAGTGGTCGACGATTGCGTCCCGATTTTCCCCAAGGGCATACCCGCGATGGTATTGTGATTATTAATACAAGGGAAGTTAAGAACGTAACACGCCAATAAAGTGTTAACCCTTATCGCGGGCAATCATGGGTTAACTTCTGGCGCTGGCTTTAAACCGTAAAGCCCAACAAACCGGGCGATGACGATGGTATTATAAAAGGTCCCAACGATAGCTTCCATCACGGTGACCATGCGAAGGAGCGGGTTCTTGGGGGTGATATCACCGAAGCCTGACGTCGTCAGGGTGGTGTAGCTAAAATAAAGAAGCTCGCAGGGGGTAATCTTGGGATCGTCCGTGGTCAGTCCGGTGGGATAATAGACGAGGATGACGGAGTAGAGTCCCGTCCAGAAGATGCCGATGAGGAGGTAACCGCAGACGGCAGCGCACAAAACTTGAGCATCGATATAAACGGCCTTGAGCAACCAGCGGGCGAGGAGCATGAAAACGGAGAGGAGAACGAAAAGGAACAGTACCGGGGCCAGTACGCTTTTTCCACCAATCAGGCCACTTCCATCCGTCACGATGCTGACGAACGTCCACATGAGTATCAGGGCAACAACCATGCTGATAATGGACCGCCGTTCCGTTGTGCCCAGGGTGACCGCCAGAACAACCGCCGCCGTAAGCGGGGTGATGAGATTATCTTCGTTGTCGAAGACCTCATCCATCGGGCTGATGATCAGCAAGGCAAAAATGCCGATCAACAAGAGTGACCACTTATGCTTCCGAATCCAACGATAGGGAGCCAAATTAATGACATGGTGCTCAAGCATGGTGGAGTAATAACCGCGTTAACGTCTTGAGGCGAGCCAAACTAGGATGAGCTGGAGCAAAATCTTGCTTAAGAAAATGGACGCTGCTTACGGCAGAAGGTTTAACCAGAAGGGGAAGATCCGCCGCTAGGGGCAGCGGCGTCTACCACTTTACGCACAGCGAGGTATTCCGCCGTGATCCCAAGTCGTCCGACTCAAGCAGGTGCGTAAAACTATTGCTTCGCCAGGGCGGCCTGAAGTTCCACTTTCGCCTTGGCGAGATCGGCCTGGAAGACGGGGCTGGCCATGAGCTTGGCAAAGACATCCTTAGCCAGCGTTTCGCCGGCCGCGACATCGCTGGGATAATGAACCCCGGCGATAATCCGGTCTTCACCGACGAGTTTTCCCCGGGCCAGGAGGGCGTCTTTCTGCTGTGGATCCAATTGGGCCAGCACAAGCGCGTCTAAATTACCGAGGGTGGAATGGCCGCTGGGATAGGAGGCGTTCTTGGGTAATTCAACAGCAGGATGGACGTTTTTATCGAGCAGGAAAGGACGGGGACGATCCCAGTATTTCTTGGCCGAGATAACGACAGGGAGAAGGTTGGCGTCGATGTCTTCGAAGAGCTTGGCCGTGACTGGTAGATTCTTCGCGGCAAAAACAGGCCCCAGGACGGAATCAAAGACCCAGACATTGATCTTCACTTCGTGCCGGCAACGGGCCACTTCTTCCGGCGTACGGGTCTTTTGCTTTTCCAAAATCAAGGCCAGCTCCTGCTTGGTCGTGGCGGAGTCGTTGGCCGGAGGATCGGGCAGGAGCGTCTTCAGCTCAATGCTGGCGGGATTGAAGTAACGCGGCGGCGCGGTGTCCTTGGCCTGGCCGGAAAGGGTGAGGACGAGTAGCAGGGCCAGCAAAGGAAAGGGCAATCGTTTCATAGACAGGATTGATTTGACCAAGCTCCGCCAAAAGATCAATCGTCAAAAACAGCGTACGAGAAAGTTAATCCCGGCCTGGGGCAAAATTATCCGCCGGTCTCTTCGCGGACGGCATGGGCCTGCAGCTCCTCGAGCGAAACGAATTCCAGCGCGGAGATGTGGCAGGCAGAGAGCACCACCGAGGGGGCGGCCCCGGCATCAAGAGCCTCTTTCCAGCGCGTGACGCACAGGCACCAGCGATCTCCGGGTTCTAGGCCGGGGAATTCGTACTGGGGCACCGGCGTGGAAAGATCGTTCCCTTGCTCGCGGCTGAAGGCGAGGAAGTCGGCGGTTATTTCCACGCAAACCGTATGGAGCCCATAATCGCCCGGGCCGGTGCGGCAATAGCCATCGCGATAGAAACCGGTCATCGGTGAAAAGCAGCAGGGCAGTAGCTTACCACCGAGAACGTTGGTACGGATCGATTCGGCCATGGCTCATCCTAGCGGCTTGGTAGTCCGGGTAAAGCCCTCTCGTTTGCGGCGTGAAGTCTTGGCGATTGATGCCAACTCTCTCACTTCCCGAATCCCAAAACGTTCCTCAAAATACTCCATCTTGGGGTAGAATCGAGCCGCGGCATCCGGTTGATCCAGTAATCGTTCTGCGCCTTGGCAAATCCCGACTTCTGGCTCGCCAGCAGCGAGTAATTTACCAACCGCAAAAATTCCTCTGAACGCGGCGGGGTCAGGTACGCGAAAAGAAACGGGCTGCCGATGCCTGACGTCTCCACCGCGACCAAGCTGGGATGCGCCGCGGCGAGTGCCTCGGCCTGCGCCATCGTCCAGAACGCTCCATCGACCTTGGAGAAATCGGGCACCTCCGCGTACCCCGGTTCAATCACAATTTGCGCCTGGGGCAAGGTTTTCTGGCAAAGCGGAATCAGCACCGAATCATTGAAAATCCCGATCCGTAAATCTGTCTTGGACAGCAGTTGCGCGCGCGTCAGGAATTCGGGCCCACGCCGACGCAACGTGAAAAACGCGAGTGGACTTTGAAAGTAGGGCTCAGACACGCCAAAGCTTTCCAATCTTCTCTGCGTCACGTAAATGCCCGACATCGCGATATCAAATGCCCCTGCCCGCAGTTTTTCTTCCAGGTTTTCCCAGCGAAAGGGAACGAAGCACAATTTCACATTCATGTCCTGCGCCAGGCGGTACGCATAGGAGACATCATAGCCCACCAAATCCCCGGCTGAATTCCGGTAGCAAAACGGAATGATATCCGGATTGTAACCCACGCGAAGTGTCCCTGTCCGTGCGATGCGGGCCATGACCGAATCATCCCCCACCAGGCCGGTCCCGTCATCGTCCGAAGCAAAGGAGACATCGACCCCTTTCGCAACGGCCGGATCGAGCGAAAACGCGAGGTAGGGATTCGGGATGTTATCCAGGTAGCGCGTGTAGACCGTCCGCGCCGACCATGCCATCACCAGCAGGATGATCACCGCCGAAGCCAACACACCCGCCAGCGAGGCCCAGCGGATTTTCAGCTTCCCGTAGTAAGCCAACACCACCGTGAAGCTGAGAAAGGCAAAGCCCATGACCGAGGCGAGCACCTGCCCGTAGCGCAGCACCGTCATCAACTCGACAAAAAGATCATTCACACTGGCGGGGAGGTTGAATGAATCCCCGATGAATGTGACTGCATTCACCGAGCTCGCCGGTGTGCCGAAACAGGAGAGAAGCGTGATCAGGGGCAGGAATGCCGCCTCGACTCCCGGAATCGCCTGGCCGCAGGCAAACGCCGCATAAAGGATGTAGAGGTAGACAAAGAAATTGCCGAGCTGCCCGAGCGGATAAGCGACGGACAGGTGCGTCCGCGCCACATCATCCTGCTCAGGATCGTCAACGCCACATTGCACCGCCAGTTTCCTGGTCGCCTCCATCACAAACGGAATGGCCGAGGCTGGCAACGTCGTCACCAGGGCGATGGCCAGCGCGGAACGCATATCGCCTATGATTTCGGTGAATTTAAGCGGAGTCAGCGCCTGCAAACATCCGGGTATGATCCAGAAGGAAAGTACCATGATCCCGACAAAGAAGAGAAAGAGAAACAGCCCGATGGATCGGAGATTCTGGAGGTGGATCGTTCCCGCCGTATCGGCCATCAGCGCGAAGACTGCCACCGGCACCATGCGGACGATGAAGCTCCAGAACTTGAAGCTCGCCTGCCGGATGCCATCCAGAATGGTCAGCATCGCCTCCTTCTCTTTCACCTGCTGAAAGGCGATGCCAAAGGCGATGCAGAAGAGCACCACCGCCGGCACACTATTCTGGCTCAGCGCGGCGAAGAAATCGCTCGGGATCAGCAGGTTGATCAAATGCGAGACCATGGTGGAAAGGGAGCCCGCCTGATTCTTCAGCACCGGGGGCAAAGAGGGGGGAATGGCCAGGCTTAACAACCCCAGCATCCCAAAGGTCACCCCCCAGACAAAGAGGTAGAACGGCCATCCATTTTTAAACAATCGCCATGCCCGCGCCGGGGCCATGCTGCTCAGTCCATGGAGCAGGGAGGAGATCAGGTAGGGATAAACCGCCGACTCCAGGAGCATGATGTAAATCTGCCCGATGGGACGGAAAACCGCCGCATATTCACCCAGAAAAACGCCGGTAAAAATCCCCAGAAAACCCCCGACCAGGAGCGGAATAAAGGAGAGCGAGACCGGGGCCTTAGCCATGCCGGAAAACGTATCGAACCCCTGCCCATCTGGCCACCGTGAAGTTAGGCCTGATGAGATTCATCCCCCCTGCCCGATTACCCAACAATCGCCGGGGATGATGACCCCATGGGTCTGGTTATTCCGGAAGCTTGGCCTTCTCCGCCTCTGCGCGCTCGGCATAACGCTCGAAGCGGTTGGAGAGAATGAAAAAGGTGGGCGCCCAGAGCCCGACAAAAATGCCGAAACGTTCACCATGGGCGGAATCGACTTCGTTGCGCTTGATCGCCCAGATGCCGATGGAGGCAGCGATACTGGCGAAACCGGCCAGGAAACAACCGTCGCTGAGGGTGCGGAGCGCGGCGGGATCGGCTTTTTTCAGGGAGTCCGAGGTGGCTTGAGTAATTTGTTTGAGGGGCATGGCTAAAGGTTACGCAGAACGTGCTGAATGCAACTGGTAGTTTATTTTTAAGCTGCCCGTATCAGCGAGAAATGGAATTTCGCAGGAGACAGAGGGTGTTCCCAGATGGAGTATGGGAACGAGGAGCGGCAAGCTTAGGGCTTGGGTGGCGGGCCATCCGGGGCGGGGGGCGGTGGCGGAGCGTCTTCCGGTCCGGGGACGGGGTGAGGATCGCCGCCGCCGGGGCCACGAGGCGGGCCGTCCCAAGGACCGTGATGGCCGGGGAACATCCGGTCGCGGTCGTGGTCCATCTCTTTTTCCATCTCCTGGAGTTTCACCTGCTGTTCTGGCGTGAGGATGGTGGAAATCTTCTGGCTGATCTGCCCGATGATCTGTGCGGCCCGGTCTGCCTCCTCCCGATGCAAGGTCTGGAGCTGGTTGCCTGCCTCGGTCAGGATCGGCTCGATCTTGGCCTGCTGCTCCGGCGTCAGGTCCAGGCGCTGGGTCAGGTGCAGGAGCCAGAACTTCTTGATCTGTTGCATGCCCGGCGGATGATGCGGCATCAGGACCGGGGCAAGGCCGAGGGTCAGCATGGAGCCGGTCACCCCGCCGGCCAGAAAGATCACGACCAGAACCACCCACGTCTTCCATTTGCTCATGGCGCCACGTCCGAGGTGACGGTCGAGTCCGCGAGCTGCACATAGGCGGAGAAAGGATCGGTCGTGCTGGTCAGCACCGGCCAGAAGCTCACGCCCATGATGACGATGGCCAGAACCAGCCCACGCACGAGCAGCCCCATGTCCCACATCGTGCGGTCGCTGCCGCTGCCCGCACGCCAGGCCGCGAGCGCCTGCGTCTCCAACCCATAGGGCGGCGTGGCCATCGCGTGACCGGGAGCCCGGGCGGCGCGAAAGAGGCGGTTGAGTTGGTCATCGATGGGGTTCATGGGTTCTCCTTCATTAGCAAAAGATAGCGCTTCCGCAATTGCGCCCTCGCGCGAAAAGCCCGGATCTTGATCATCGACTGGTTCCAGCCGGTGAGCTTTGAAATTTCCTCAACGGTATGGCCCTCCAGATGCATGAGCCGGATGAGGATGCGATCCGACGGATTCAATCCTTCCAACAACCTCGAGACCAGCTCATCCGCCGCCACCTGTTGCGAGGCATCCAGGTCATGCGGCGACGTGGCGAGGTGCTCAATCACGCCGGCCTCGTCCTCAGTGAGATCGGCAAGCCGGATTTCGGGTCGACGCTTCTCGTGCCGGATTTGGTTCAGGCAGGTGTTCACCGCAATGCGCGAGACCCAGTGGAGAAAGGGCACTTTGCCGGAAAACTGGTGGAGGTTGGACATGACCTTGATGCAGACCTGCTGGACCAAGTCCTCCGCTCCTTCCCGCGCGGGAAGATTGGCCTGCACCAGTTTGGCGACGTGAGGGTACATATAATGGAAGAGCTCGAGGATCGCTTTCTCATCCCCTTCCCGCCCCCGCGCCAGGCATGCTGACACTTCGGCGTCCGTCATAACCGGGCGAGCCTTGACCACTTCATATGATGATGACTCCGCGGACGGAGCGGTGGTTACAGGAAAACATCGCACCACTACTTTAGCGATGCCTGCCCCGAGTCGCTAATCAATTCCATCCGCCGTCAGACCCCGAGCACCTGATGGCGTAACTCGGCGAGCCGGTTCGCCTCTTTTTCCCGGAAGGTGGGACTTTCGACGAGATGCGCGGCGAGTTGGGCGGCTTCTTCCCGGGAGACACGATCCATATTGAAGACCATGTCATATCTGCGGATGTCATCCGGGTCGGTCCGGAAAAAGGTTTCGACGAATTTGCGGCGGTCGTTGTCGACTTGGCGGATTTCGGTCTCGGCCATTTTCCGGGTGTAACTTCGATCTTCCATCATCCACTCCACGCGCCGCTCCATTGAAGCAACAAGGCGGAGATGGACCGCGCGGGGAAATCCTGCGGTAATCACATTCGAGCCCCGGCCCACCAGGACGACATGACCGATGTTGGCGAGATGGAGCATGGTCTGGATCATTTTCTCCACGATGGCTTCACGCGGGGTGTGCAGGCGAAAGAGGAGATCGATGTACTCCTCAATCGAGCCCGTTTGCTCCTCCGTGAGAAAACTGGTGACCTGTTTAGGCAGGTGGTGATTCGTCATCAGATGTTCGGCGATGTTTTTGTCCACGGCGATCCAGGGCGTGAGGGCGTGACTTTTTTGGGTGAGGATTTCGGCGATTCGAAGCGCCATAGCATAGCCACCCACTCCGTGCTGGCGGGAGATGGTAATCAGCGGATGGGTTCCGTCTGCCGAGTGGCCCTGATCGGCGAGCTTCGACTTGATAAATTCGGCGACAATGGAGGGATCGTTTTTCATGGTGGTTCTTTCCTTGAGAAAGCGGTTGGCTCAGTTCCTACCCTTAACCTAATCCCGGAATGGGTTTGGACTTGTCCGTTCTTGGCCAGGACACACCCTCGGCTGCCTGTCATGCCGACGCGGTTGAGGGCAACCAAGTCGTGTCTTCCTCTCCATTATCTGCTAGGGTGTCTCCTTCATGAAATCCACCGGACTCCACTTCGGCGATCTTGTCCTGCCGACGCCGCTGCTGCTTTCCCCGCTGGCGGGGTATACGAATTTACCATTCCGGCTGGTGATCCGGGAGCTGGGCAGCGTGGGGCTGTGCACGACCGACTTGGTCAATGCCCGCTCGATTCTGGAAAAGAACAAGAAGGCGCTGAAGCTGATCGAAAGCTCCGCCGCGGATACTCCCCTCGCCGTACAGCTCTTTGGATCAGTGCCGGAGGAGATGTCGGCGGCTGCGCAATACCTGGAGTCGGTAGGGGTGGCGTCGGTTGATATCAACATGGGCTGTCCCGTGCGGAAGGTCTGCCAGGTGGGCGGTGGTTCCGCGATGATGACGGAGCTTGATCGCACGGCGGCCTTGGTCAACCGCATGGTCAATGCCGTCCGCATTCCAGTTACCTGCAAGATGCGGCTGGGCTGGGACGACGACAACCTAACCGCCCCCGATCTCGCCCGGGCGCTGGAGGACGCCGGGGCCAAGGCGATCATGGTCCACGGCCGGACGAGGCAGCAGGGCTTCGAGGGCTCGGTGAACCTGGCGGGAATCCGGCGCGTGGTGGAGGCGGTGCGCCAGATACCGGTGATCGGCAATGGCGATATCACCAGCCCGGAGGCGGCGCGGGTCATGATGGAATCGACTGGTTGTGCGGGGGTGAGTGTCGGGCGCGGCGCGTTTTATAACCCATGGATTTTTGTCCATATCCAACACTACCTCCAGACCGGGGAACTTTTGCCGGAGCCCAATTTCTCCGAAAGAATCCGGGTCATGAACCGGCACCTTGATTTGATGATCGAGGTCTTCGGCGAGGCACTGGGCTGCACCATGTTTCGCAAGGTCGGCCCGTGGTACGCCAAGCGATTCGGCCCCGCCTCTTTCTTCAATAAGGGCATTGTGCGCATATCTACACGCAGCGACTACGCTGCTCTCCTGGACCAGTATGTTTCTTGGCGAACCCAGTTCCTGGATGAAACAGGTCAGCTCTTGCCCAAATACGCCCCGCGTCCTCACGGACTCAATTTCCGGGATGAAGGCGAGACAGTGGTTACCGATGAACCCGCGGTCTCACGCCGGGAGGCCATCCCCGTGCCGGTAGGCCCCAATGAGTTGTGGTGATTTCCTATAGTAGCGGACTATGATCACCGCCTGAAGAGAGGAGTCTCCAAACCACGGTCACAGAGCTCCGCTGCATGGGAGCACCTCGAAAGACTGACTCCGGCCATCTTGTCATCCTGAGCTTGTCGAAGGATCAGCTGCCGGTGATACGCTCAATTTCAATTCAGGTTTGGACCGAAGCGGCTTGAGACAGGAATTTCGCTCATCGTTTGTCCTACATCAAATCTGGGTCTCCCCGGGAGCTGATCCTTCGAC
>CAIPBM010000004.1 GCA_903863295.1 uncultured Verrucomicrobiota bacterium
TCAAAGCGCTGCTGGGTCTCCGTCCGCAGACGGGTGAAATTTTCCACCTGGGAATTGAGATGGGTCAGTTGCTCTTCACCCACGCGGACTTTTTCCTCCGTGCCGGCGATCTCCTGACGGGCCTGGTCGCGCATGCCGGTGAATTCCTCCACCCGGGCGCGGTTCGTCGCGGCCCGCTGCTCCGCGCGCTCAAGGGCGTTGCGGAGCTTGCCCTGTTCCTCGCGCAGCCGAACCAATTCCGCCTCGACCACCGCCAGTTCCTGGCGGGCCGCACTGACCTTGGCTTCCTGTTCGGAAACGCCCGAGTCGAGTTTCTCCTGTTTTTCCCGAGCACCATCGACCTCGACCTGGAGCGTGGCGATAGTCGCCGAATAGGAATCGAAATGATGCCGCGCCAGGCGGGTCTCCAGTCCGGCGAGTTCTTCGAAGCTTGCCTGGTAACGGCGTGCCTTGCCGGCTTGCCGTTGCAGGGAACCGATCTGCCGCTTCACTTCGCGGATGATATCGGCCAGGCGGATCAAATTCGCCTCGGTGTTCTCCAGCTTGCGGAGAGCCTCTTTCTTCTGGCTCTTGTACTTGGTGATTCCGGCAGCTTCCTCGAAAATGGCGCGACGATCTTCCGGACGGGAGGACAAGATCGAATCGATCTTGCCCTGCTCCATGATCGAATAGGCGGAGCGGCCAATGCCGGTGTCCATGAACAGGCTGTGGATATCGCGCAGTCGGCAGGCAACCTTGTTGAGCTCATACTCGCTCGCGCCATCGCGGAATACACGGCGGGTGATGGTGACCTCGTTGTAAGCCGTGCCGAGTTCCTTCTCGCAATCGCCGAAGGTTAGCGACACTTCCGCCATGCCAAGCGGCGGGCGGGTTTCCGTGCCGGAGAAGATGACATCCTTCATTTCGCCGCCGCGTAACGCCTTGGCCGATTGCTCACCCAGAACCCAGCGGATACTGTCGAGAACGTTGCTTTTTCCACACCCGTTGGGCCCAACAATGGCCGTGACTCCCTCGTGAAATTCGAGCGTGGTGCGATCCGCAAACGACTTAAATCCGATGACATTGAGCGACTTCAGGTACATGTCGCTTTTGTACGCTTTGCTCCTTACCCCTGACAAGGAAATCCCACTATTAGTTGTGGTGTTTTTCCATTTTAGACACTATTTGTTGATTTTCAGCGAGTTATGAAAGCTGAATTTTCAACCCATGGAGGGGGCCTTCTTCTGCTCCTTTTGCAGGATCATTTTGTAGGTGCCGAGGCCGAGTTCATCCCCGACCTTGAGAAAGCCGTCCTGCACGACTAGTCCGTTGACAAAGGTACCGTTGCTCGAATCGAGATCCTTGACCTTGACGTGTTGCTCCCAGACCTCCAGGAGGCAATGCTTGCGGGAAACCTGCCGCTCGTTCACGACGACATCGCAGGTGTCTTCACGACCCACGACGTTGTTCATCTTGGGCAGACGGAGCGTCACAATCGGAGGTTCCTCTGAGACCAGGATATAATTGAAGGAGGGTTTGTTCTCCGTGCGGCCAACAAAGGCCTTGGCAATCGCGACGGTGTTCAGTTTACGGGCGGCTGGCCCGGTCGACGGAATATCCCGGCCCATTGAGTGCTTCGCGGCATATTCCGCGATGTTTTTGCGAAGGTTCATCGCCGGAGCCTTGGCGTCCTCAAACCATTCATAATTGGCTTGCTCCAAAGCCAGGGCGCGCGCCAAGGCAAATTCACCCTGCTCTTTCTTGCTCGTCGCATAAATGACAAATCCGTTCTCGACGTAAAGGTGCATGACCTCCTCCCGGTTAAAAATCGAGAGGCATCCCTTCAGCCGATTTTGTCCGAGACGGACGAAAGCTTCCTCCACCGTGAAGAGTCCCTTGGCGCTTTCCAGCAGCGAGCGCACCAGCAACCATTCGACCCGTATGTTGTCATAATAGTAGGACGTGCCGTTTAGCTGTCCCTGCTGCCACATGGAGCGGAGTTGCTGTAAACTGTAAGGCCCCTGTTGGACATTGTTATGACTGATCCAATAATCCATGGATCAACGATTATCGAGTGCCAAAGACATGTGAAGCTTAATCGCCAAATACTTTGATTACAGCGTAACACGTCTGCAACAATTGGAATAAACAAGCTCGCAGCGGAAATTATTTTTGGGGAAAAGGAATCTGATCCCCTGTAGCGGCGGTCTATGACCGTCGCCTTTTCCCCACGTCGCACTGCTCGTCGGCGACGGTCATAGA
>CAIPBM010000005.1 GCA_903863295.1 uncultured Verrucomicrobiota bacterium
CACGCCCCAGGCACGGTTCTGCCTGCCTCAAGGTCGGCTCGCCGATCCTCTCCTCGCCCATCAACTGCGCGACGCCGGAGCCTTGGTTGAAGAGTGGCCGATCTACGATACGCAGCCGGAAACCGAAGACCTCTCAGGCGCTCGCGAGGCCTACCTCAAGAAAGGCGCTCACTGGATCACCTTCACCAGCTCCAGCACGGCGGAAAACTGGCAAGCCCTCAACCTCAATCCCACTGCCGGAGCTCCTTTGCCGAAAGTCATTAGCATGGGCCCGGTCACCAGCGCTACTCTCTCCCGGCTTGGCTATCAGGTGGCCGCCCAGTCCTCAACCTCCACCATCGATTCGCTGGTGGAGACCATCTGCGCAACCGTCCTAGCCGCGAAATCGACGTCCTCAGTGACTTCCACCACCTAATCACCCTATAGTAAATCATGCCGACAATTGATGAATTGATGGACGACGGAAATACCGCCCTCGCAATCGGGGAACTGGAGGACGCGGTTAAAGCCTTCCAGCAAATCGTGGAGATCGATCCCCAGCACCAGGATGGCTGGCACGCGCTCGGCATGGCGCTTTACAAATTGGACCGGTATGAAGAAGCGATCACCGCCGGTAAACGCGCCGCCGCCATTGATCCCAATAACCAATTTGTCTGGTCCAGCCTCTCGCTGGCCTACAATGCCAACAAGCAAAAAGCCGAAGCCGAAGCCGCTGGAGCCAAGGCCCGCATCATTTCCTGGGGCGGCAAAATCCGCCCCGATGCCGTCGATTCCCCTCCCTCCGGCGACACTCCCCCGCCACAGACGGAAGCTCCCATGTAGCGGCGGTCTATGACCGTCGCCGCATAACAAATAGACATCGCCGAGATTCGACGGCCATAGACCGTCGCTACAGACTGCATGGCCTAAGCCAGCACGTCGTTCTTCTCATCCACCCGCACGATCGTCGGGTGATGCTTCGCTACCAGCTCTGCCGGAACCTGCGCGAAACTCATGATCGTCAGGCGATCCCCAATTTTTCCCAAGTGCGCCGTCGCGCCATTTAGCTCGATCACTTTCGATCCAGCCCGGCCAAAAATCATATAGGTCTCGAAGCGCTCGCCGTTATTGATGTTGCCGACAAGGATCTTCTCGTAAGGCAGAAAGCCGGCCTGCTTCGCCAAATCTTCCGCCACGGTGAGACTGCCCTCATAGTGGAGGCTCGCGCCGGTGACGGTCGCGCGGTGCAATTTGGACTTGAGAAGCGTGTAGTGGGACATCGGAATATTATAGCACACGCCGCAAGGCTATTCGATCTCCTTGATCCGTTCGATGTGCCGTCCGCCCTCAAAAGCCGTATCGAGAAAAATGCGGACACATTCCAGGGCGATATACTCGGAAATCATCCGCCCGCCGATGGCAATGACATTGGCGTCGTTGTGCTTGCGGCCCAGTTCCGCCGTCTGCGAATTCCAGACGTAGGCGCACCGGACACCCTTGACCTTGTTCGCCACCATCGCCTCGCCATTGCCCGACCCGCCAAAGACAATACCGCGCTCGCACTCGCCGCTGGCCACGGCCTGTGCCGCCGGGCGGATGTACTGGGGGTAAGGCACCGGAGCCTCGCTGTTCGTGCCGCAGTCCTTGACCTCATGGCCAAGTGAGAGCAACAGGGCCTTGACCTTCTCTTTGTAAACAAAACCAGCGTGATCGGAACCGAGGGCGATTTTCATGGAGAGGAAAGGATTCTTCAACTTGGCGGCGGTGTCAATGCGGGAAGGATTCTTTGACGGAATGACGAAAGGCAGACGGAATGAACGGAATAACCGAAAGGAGAAGCTAAGAAACAAAAATCCTCCGAAATTGACACAAACTATTCTGTCGATATTAGTCCTTCCGATATTCCGTAAATTCCGTCTGCCTCCCGTCATTCCGTCTAAATTATTTCCCCTTCGGCTCCCACGACCCGATCAGCGCCACTCCCGAGCAACTCTTCCAGTCCCGATCCACGCGTCCCTGGAGAAAATGGACACTCCCGTCAGGCTCAAAATACTTGTGGAGATAGAAATACTCCTTCGCCGGATCAATCTTCGGCACATCAGCGTAGTTGCAAAAAATAATCTTCCGCCCATCGAGGATAAGCCCCACATATTGCCGGGTATAGCGATCATAATTTTTCAATGCCAGCGCCAGCTCCCTCGCCTCGTAGGCAGGCGAATCCGGTGAGGTCGCCTCCGCTTTGACATCCAGGTCGGGAAACACCTGTATCGGGTCTTTCACCCCATCCTCCAACATTTCACGGAGCAACCGATCCGCCACCACGGCATCCTGTTCCGAGGGCGTCCAATAGCCATCGATTTTCGGTGCACCGGGTAGGCTCGCCACGAGATCGGCCTGATGACCGGACGCATACTTCTCCGGGACGACATAACCGGTGCGCGATCCAATCGCCACCTGGACCAACGGCTCATCGGCATAAGCCTGCGCCGCCAACCAACTTACCGCCAAAGCCGAAATCGCTATCGCGACGCGCACAATCCTTGGTTAGCATATTGCCGGGAATTCGACTATTCCTATTACTTTCCCATGAATCGCATTCACCTCCTGCCCGAGCACGTGGCCAACCAGATCGCGGCTGGCGAGGTCATTGAGCGCCCCGCTTCCGTGCTCAAGGAGTTGCTGGAAAACTCGCTCGATGCCGGGTCCACGCAGGTCGATGTCCAGATCGGCGCGGGCGGTCGCAGCCTCGTCTCCGTCACCGATAATGGCTGCGGCATGAGCAAGGACGACGCCCTTCTCTGTCTTGAACGCCATGCCACAAGCAAGCTCCGCGACTCGGACGACCTCGACCGCATCGCCTCCTATGGCTTTCGCGGCGAAGCCATCCCCAGCATCGCCTCCGTCTCGAAGTTCCGCCTCCGCAGCCGCGAACATGAGGCGCTCGCCGGAACCGAAATCATCATCGATGGCGGCAAGCTCCGCGATGTCCACGAAGTCGGCCTTGCTCCCGGCACGCAAATCGAAGTCCGTTCCCTCTTCTTCAACCTGCCCGCCCGCCGCAAATTCCTCCGCACGGAGGCGACCGAATCGGCCCATATCCGCCACACCATGCTGCTCGCGGGACTGGCCCGGCCCGATGTTGGCTTCACCCTCACCATGGACGAGCAGCCTGCGCAACGCTGGATGCCGGGCGAGGATTTGCGCCAACGCCTGACCTCGATTTTTGGTGCCGAGTGGATGGAGCTGACCGTGCCCATTGAGGCGACCAGCGGTGAATTGCGCCTGCGCGGATTCATCGGTAAACCCGGCGTCAGCCGCGCCGGTCGCCACGAGGAGCTTTTCTTCATCAACCAGCGTCCGGTCGAAAACCGCACCCTCCACTTCGGTCTGCTTGAGGGCTACCACAATTCGCTCATGAAGGGCCGCTATCCGGTGGCGATTCTTTTTCTCGAGATGGATCCCTCCGGCGTCGACGTTAATATTCATCCCGCCAAGCGCGAGGTCCGCTTTCACGACGACTTCACCGTGCGTCATTTCATCGTCAGCGCGGTGCAGGAAGCGCTCGGAAAATTCTCCGGCGCACCCGCCGCGAAATTTACGTTCGATACTCCAATTACATCCCCTCCCCCTGTAGCGGCGGTCGATGACCGTCGCCCGGAGAACGAGACGACTCCAACTGAATCCGGCGACGGTCATAGACCGCCACAACAGACTGCAATTGATCCTCAACCGAGTCCGATCCTTCAGCTGGAACGGGAACCCGAACCCGCCGCCCTTCAGCCCACCCTCGCCCTCCCGGAAGATACTGCCCCCGTCAAGCTCGCACCCCGCCCGGAACCCCTCATCACCAATCGTCTCGGCCTGCACGTCATCGGCTGCGTGGCCCATCTCTACATCGTCGCGGAAAGTCCCGAGGGCCTCGTCCTCATTGACCAACACGCCGCCCATGAACGTGTCCTCTTCGAGCAGATGCTCAAGCGTATGGCCCTGCAGGATCCCGCCTCCCAACAACTCCTTTTTCCCGTCACGCTCGAGTTCCTCCCTCGCGAGGCCGATTTCCTCCTCGCCCAACTCGACACCCTGCAGCAGGCCGGAGTCGGCATCACCCGGTTCGGCCCCAGCACTTTTCTCATTGATGCCCTGCCCGCCATGGTCAAGCCGCGCGATGTCGGCGAATTCATCCGCACGGTGGTCGTTGATCTTCAGCAGGAAGGGGGCGAGACGCGCAAGGGACGCCGCCTCAGCGAAGAGGTCGTCGCCAAGACCGTCTGCCGTCACGCCGTGAAAGCCAATGACGCACTCAAGCCCGCTGAGTGGGATCAACTCCTCCACGATCTCCTCGCCTGCGATCTCCCCTACACTTGCCCGCACGGTCGCCCGACCATGATCCAGCTTTCGCTCGCGGAACTCGAAAAGAAATTTGGCCGGACGCAGTAAGCTTAAGCGTGCTTCCAGTCGATGATCCGAATCTGGACCCGGTTACGGTAATCATCCCAGTCGAGCGTCCCGGCAAGATAAGCGGGAGGCCTCGACCAATCGTGCCCGCCAAAGCCAAAGCCCACCGCCTCGACTTCCCCCCGCTCCGCGCGCACAAAAATCTTCACGTGATTTTTCCCAAATAACTTCGGCGGCTTGGTATAGGCAATGGGAGAAAAGACAAAGACCGGCTCCGGGTTGTTCCGTCCAAAGGGCGCCAACTCCTCAAACTTGCGGTAGAGCTCATCGTTCAATTCCGGCAGCGAAATGCTTCCGGAAAGCGCGAGGCTTGATTGAAAAACCTCATCATCCGCCTGGCCGCGCACATGTTTCGTGAACGCCTCACGGAATGCCTCGATCCGTTCCGCGCGGATATTCAATCCGGCCGCCATGTCGTGTCCGCCAAAGAGCTCAAGAAAACCGGAGCAATCGTGCAGCGCCTTGACCAGCGAGATGCCGTCGATGCTGCGTCCGCTACCCTTTCCCATCCCCTCGTCGTTCACGCCAATGATGATGGTCGGACGGTGGTACCGCTTCTGCAAACGGGACGCGACGATCCCGATCACCCCCCAATGCCAGTGCCGGCCGGAAAGAACGATGCCCCAGTCTCGCTTCGGATCGTAGCTCGCTGCCAGTTGCTCCTCCGCCTGGAGAAAAGTGTCCATCTCCACCGTCTGCCGTTCCCGGTTATTGCTGTTCAGATCGGCGGCGATTCTCATCGCCTCGTTGCGGTCGTCGGTCTGGAGCAGGCGAAGGGAAAGCATCGCATCACCCAGACGACCGCTCGCATTCAGGCGCGGCCCGAGGCGAAAACCGACATCCTGCGCCGTGACTGGAAAGCTTACGGCGCTGACCTCAATCAGGGCCTGCAAGCCCACCCAATGCGTCTGTTCCAATTGACGTAAACCTCGCCGCACCAGCACGCGGTTTTCCTCCACCAGCGGCACGATATCCGCCACCGTGCCCATGGCCACGAGATCGAGGTAATCGCGGAGGTCAACCTTGCGCTCGCTTTCTCCAACCAGCTTCAGCAGCCCATGACAAACTTTGAAAACAAGTCCCACGCTGGCGAGATAATCGAGCTTGCCCTCGCCGTCCCGCTGCGGATTGACCAGCGCATTTGCGTTGGGAAGATCCGGGGGCAAGGCGTGGTGATCAATGATCAGAACGTCGATACCTCGCGCCCTCAACCATGCCACTTGCTCGACTGCCGTGGTGCCGCAATCGACCGCAATGAGCAGCGCCGGATGATGTTGCTCCACACAACGCTCCACGCCGTCCTGGCTAAGTCCGTAGCCTTCCTCCATGCGGAGCGGCAGAAAAGTTTCCACGTCCGCGCCCAGTTTCCGGAGCACGCGCCAGAGGAGGGCGCTGGAGGTGATACCATCGACATCGTAATCGCCGAAGATCACCATCTTCTCGCGCTGCTCAATTCCCCGTTGCAGTCGTTCCGCCGCGACACGCAGATCGGTCAGCCGAAAAGGATCGCCCAGCGATTGCAATCGTGGCTCCAAGAAAGCGCGGATCGGTTCCTCTCCTTGAAGTCCCCGCTGCCACAACAGCGAGGCCACCTGCGGATGCAGGTCGAGCGTTCGCGCCAACTCGAGTGCCTCCGGCGCAGGCGAAGCGTGAACCCAGCGCTTACCGAGAGCGCTGAGATCAGGCATAGATTTGCAATCTTCCAACTAGGCCGCCACTGGGGACTTTTTGGTGCCAGTCGCAGCCACCGGGGCAGGTGCCGCAGCCGATGTCCCATGCCCATGCCGTCCCAGCCACCAGGCCAGTCCGGGCGAAATGAAGTGGGACGAGTAGATACCCGAGAGGATACCGATGAACATCGCGAGCGAGAAGTCATGGATGACCGGACCGCCAAAGACGATCAGCGCACCAGTCGCGAGGAGACAGGTGCTGCCGGTCAGGATCGTGCGGGCCAGGGTCAGGTTCAAGCTGCGGTTGATCACCTCGTAGAAGTTGCCCTTTTCCCGCAAGCGCGCACCTTCGCGGATACGGTCAAAGACAACGATCTTGTCGTTGATCGAGTAACCCGCAATCGTGAGCAACGCACCGACGAGTGGAAGCGTCAACTCGCGGCTGAGCATCGCCATGACGCTGAGCGCGATGAGCACGTCGTGCAACTGGCCTACCGCTGCCGCCAGCGCGTAAGACCACTCAAAGCGAATCGCCGCGTATACCAAAATACCGAAAAGACCCAGCAGCAGTGCAGTCACCGCCTTCTGCTTCATCTCGCCGCCCACCCGGCTGCCCACTTCCTGCGCCGCGCCTGAGGCGAAACCGGCCTGCGGGAAATTCTGCTGCAAAATCTGGGCCGCATGATCGCCCTGCTTCGGTTCGGTTTCCACCAACAGCGCATGCGAAAGCGGTGCATATTGGAGCGTGACGTCCTTCAAGCCATTCTGCGAAAGCGTCTCGCGCAACTGGCCGACTTCAACCTTCTGCTGATAGGTCAACGTGACCGAATCGCCGCCTTTGAAATCGACGCCCAGGAGCGATTCTCCCTGCGCATAGACCGCAATGGCACCGCCCAGAATAATCAGGAGGGAAAGGCCTAATCCCGCGTGACGGAACTTGAGAAAGTCGAACTTGGGCGACTTGATGAACTGCATCATCGAGAGATTCGGCTTGTCCGTGACCGACAAAATCCAGTCGAACGCGTTGCGGCTCACCACCAGCGCCGCAAAAAGATTCGCCACGATGCCGAGCACCAGCGTCACGGCAAAGCCGCGCAGCGGACCCGTACCCAGATACGCCAGAACCAGCGCAGGGATCAGGGTCGTCACATTGGAGTCAAAGATCGCGCTGAACGCTTTTTCAAAACCGATATCAATTGCCGAGCTTGCGGGCTTCTTCAGCGCCAGCTCATCGCGAATACGCTCGTAGATCAGCACGTTGGCATCAACCGCCATACCGATGGTCAGCACGATACCTGCGATACCCGGCAAGGTCAGCGTAAAGTGGAACTGCGCGAGCAACCCGAAGAGCAGAACCAAGTTCACCGTCAGCGCCAGCACGGCGATGAAGCCCGAGACGCGATAGTAGATCACCATGAAAGAGATCACCAAAATCAGCGCGATGATTCCCGCGCGAAGCCCGCTCGCAATCGAGTCCGCACCCAGCGACGCATCCACCGAGCTCACGCTCAGCAGTTCCACCGGATTCTCCAGCGGATTCTGCATGACGCTGGCCAGTTCCTCGCACTCCAGGGCGGTCATGTTCGCGCCGCTGATTTCGCCGGAACCGTTCAGGATATAGCGATCCTCTTCCTTCGGCAAAGTCGGCGCACTGCGCACGGTGTTATCCAAAATGATCGCCATGCGACGACCAGGAAAATTCCGGCACATATCGGCCATCGCCTTGGTGCCCACATCATCCAACTGGAAATTAACCTGCGACTGCCCCATCTGTCCGATACTGCGGAAGGCGTTCGTCACATGCTTGCCAGAGATCGCCGCCTGACGGTTCACCACCAGCCAGCTATTGACGTCAACCCCATGTACATCTTTCTCAACCATCGGCAGAATTTCGTAATCCTGCGCATATTGATATGAAATTTGCGGCTTACCCGTCGTTGCGTCCTTGCCCACCGAAGCCAGCAAAATCTCTTCCGAGTTTTCCGGCACCAGCCGCAGCTCCAGCTTTGCCGCCTGGGTAATCTGCTTCTTCGCTTCCGGCACTTCGCTCTCACGCAATCCCGGGACCTGAATCTTCAGCCGGTCAGTGCCTTCCGGCTGGATGCTGATGTCGCGCGTCCCCAGCACGTCGAGACGCTTGCGGATCACCGAGGCTGCCTGGTCAAGCGCCTGAGGAGTCGGGTTACCTTTGACTTCAAGCAGGAATTCCGTGCCGCCCTGCAAATCGAGCCCCAGCGTGATCGGCATCTTCCCGTGAATTGGCCAGAGGGCTAGGCCGCAGGTGAGCAAGCTCGCCGCAATCGCCCCAACTCCGGCCGCACGGCGGGTTGATGCATTTTCAGAAACGAGATACCAAATGAAGAAACCGACAAAGCCGAGGGCGGAGATAAAGATGGAGAGATACATAGGGATCGATGAGGTGGGGGAAATTTAGGCCTTGGCCGCGACGGTCTTGTCCGTCTCAGCCGAGTCGCGGGTGATCTTTTCAATGTGAGACTTCTCGATTTCGAGCTTCACGTTGTCGGCCACGCGGACGATGACGGTCGTGTCCTTGACATTCGTGATCAGGCCGTGAATACCGCTGGAGGTCACGATCTTGTCGCCCGTCTTGGCCGTCTTGATCGTCTCTTCCTTCTTCTTGTTCGCCTGGATGGTCGGGCGGAAAAACGCGAAATAGACCATGACCAGCAACAGTCCATACATCAGGAACATGGTCCAGAGCGGACGTTCCGGGGCGGCGGCAGCCGCATCCACGGGATTAGCCACGGCAGCGCTGGCGGCATTGGTCACTTGGGCAAAGAAGACGGAGAATGAAGACATTAAACTTTTTCTTTCGTGGTTTGGTACGTGCGGAGGAAATGTTCGCGGAAGGCGCCGAATGAGTCTGAGTCGAGCGCGTTCCGGATGTCGCGCATCAGTTCCAGGTAAAAATGCAAATTGTGCAGACTGACCAGGACTAGTGCGAGGATTTCACCCGCTTTGAATAGATGCCGAATATAGGCGCGGGTAAAGTTTTGACAAGCATAACAGCCGCAGCCCGGTTCCAGAGGTGCGCCGTCCAGCCGGTATTGGGCCCCACGCAGATTCAGCGTCCCGGTTCGCGTGTAGACCGTGGCATGGCGCGCCACACGGGTCGGCAGCACGCAATCGAAGATGTCCACGCCCCGCGCCACCAGCTCTACCAGTTGGTGCGGCTGGCCCAACCCCATCGCATAGCGGACCTTGCCCGTCGGCAAATGCGGCACGGTCGAGTCGACCGCCTTGTACATCTCTTCCTCCGGCTCGCCCACGCTCACCCCACCAATGGCGTAGCCATCGAAATCCATCTTCACCAGCGCGCACGCACACTCCTCACGTAGATGAGGAAAACCGCTCCCCTGCACGATGCCAAACAGCGCCTGTTCCGCCGTCGGCCGTTCCTCATGCGTGGCAATGAGATGCCGGTGATGATCCAGTGACGATTGGGCCCAGGTCAGGGTCCGCTTCACCGCCGCCGCAACCGCTCCCTCTTCCGCGGGCCAGGGCGGACATTCGTCGAAAGCCATGATGATGTCGGAACCGAGTCCATGCTGAATCGCAATCGACTCCTTCGGCCCGAGAAAGAATTTGCTGCCGTCCAGATGGGAACGGAACTCAACGCCCTCATCGGTAATCTTCCGCAACTTGGCCAGACTGAACACCTGGAACCCGCCGCTGTCGGTCAGGATCGGCTTATGCCAGTTCATGAATTTGTGGAGCCCGCCGAAATGCTTGAAGACGTCCATGCCCGGACGCAAAAAGAGATGGTACGTGTTCGCCAGGATGATGTCCGTCCCCATCACGTCGAGATCGCGCGGGGCCACCGCCTTGACCGAGGCCTGAGTCCCCACCGGCATATACTGCGGCGTCTGGATGGTGCCGTGACTCGTCGTCAGGACGCCACGCCGCGCCGCGCTGCCGGAATCAGTTTTGAGGAGCTGGAACATTCGCGGGGGCGGGAGTCGGAGCGGAATCAGGAGCCGGGGTCATCACCGCAGGTGCCGGATTGGAGGCATCGGCCGGGGTTGAAGGAGCCGCCGGAGTCAAGGGCGCGGCATCGGTCGTTGGCGTCGGCGCCGGCTCCATGGCCGGGGAAACATTGCTGGGCGCAACAGCCGGGGCGGCGTCAGGTGCGGGCGCGGGAGGGGTCACCTCCGTGTTCGTCGCCGGAGTGGGTGCCGTCAGGGTCGGTTCATCCTTGATGCGTACCGAGGCCTTTTGCTTGGGATTTTCATCCTCGCCGATCTTGGCCAGGGAAGGATGCACCGCAATCGCAATGAGCAAGCCCGCGCCGAGCAGAACGCGATAGATGGCAAAGCCATTGAAGGTGTGCGACTGCACAAACCGCAGGAGCCACTTCACGACAAAGAACGCCACGATGGCCGAAACCACAAACCCGAGCGCGATATCAATGAGCAATTGATGGCCGCCCGAAGTCAGGTCCTTGCGATATTTGACCAGATCCAGCGCACTGGCCGCAAACATGGTCGGGATACCGAGTAGAAACGAGAACTGGGTCGCCGCCGTCCGCTTCATGCCAAAAGCCATGGCGGTCATGATCGTCGCGCCGGAGCGGGACGTGCCGGGGAAAATGCCCGCCAAAATCTGGCCCAAACCAATCAGGACTGCCTCAGGCCACGAAACGTCATCGTGGGGATAAAGATTCTTGGCCACATACTCGACCGCAAAGATAACCAGGCCGCCGATGAGCGTCGCCCAGGCCACAGGAGCCAACGTCTCCGGCAACTTTAGATGGAAATGATGCGTCAGGATAATCCCAATCACGCCCGTCACCACAAAGGCCAGAAAGATTTTGAGGACATAAGCCCGGGATTCACTCTTGTCCAGGCTCCCAAAGAGGTCGGCAATCTTATGCCAATAGATGAAAACGACGGCCAGGATCGCCCCCGCCTGGATCACCACATTGAAGACATCCGGCTCGCGCACCCCCAGGAAAGCCTCCGCGATGAGAAGATGCCCGGTCGATGAAATCGGCAGGAATTCGGTTACCCCTTCCACGATGCCGAGAAGGATGATCTGAAAGTAATGGTCAAATAAGTCCACGGTGACCAATTAGCAGGTTACCCCCGAATGAAAATCAGAATCGCGCAAATTACACGATCGCAATCCCGTCCGCCTCACATCTCGTGACCTTTATAGACGGCCGGGATGTGACAAAAATCTATCATCGTTGCTTTGACGTCCCACTCCCCAGGCTTATCTCATCCTGACGGATTCAGTTGAATCGCGGGCCGTAAGCTGACAACGTGGTGGGATGCCGCGACGTCGTTTTGATCTGGAGAGAAGTGAGGCCCGTCACCTCGCGCCTTACGCCCAGAACAGCTCTGTTACCCGCGGCCGCGCCCATCCCGAGGACCAGCACCGCTTCCGCCTCGATTTCCAGCGCGACCGCGACCGCATCGTCCACAGCCGTTCCTTCCGCCGCCTCGAATACAAGACCCAGGTCTTCCTCAATGGCACGGGCGATCATTACCGCACGCGCATGACCCATACCATTGAGGTCTCCTGCATCGCCCGTACGCTGGCTCGCTCGTTAGGCCTCAACGAGGACTTGGCCGAGGCCATCG
Source organism: uncultured Verrucomicrobiota bacterium (assembly GCA_903863295.1). GTDB lineage: Bacteria > Verrucomicrobiota > Verrucomicrobiia > Methylacidiphilales > UBA1321 > JABDGH01. The sequence goes on from CAIPBM010000005.1 coordinate 11,711, forward strand.
CGCTCGCCCACGATCTGGGTCACCCGCCCTTCGGTCACCTGGGTGAGGATACCCTTCACAAACTGATGGTCGATCACGGCGGTTTCCGTCACAACGCCCAAAGCCTGCGCGTCGTGGAGGAGCTCGAATTAAAGTACCCTATCTTCAATGGTCTCAACCTCACCTGGGAAGTCCTTGAAGGCCTCCACAAGCCCTACATCGCCAACAAGCTCGTCGACGGCTTTATCCAACCCTCGCTCGAGGCCCAGGCCGTCGATCTTTCCGACCAGATCGCCTACATTTGCCACGATCTCGACGACGGCCTTGAGTCGGGCCTGATCGACGAGCAGGAGCTCAGCAACCTCGAACTCTGGCGGACCACGCGCGAGGCCGCCCTCGCCCCCTACCCACACCTCGAAGCCGAGCGTGGCCGCTACTTCGTGCTCCGGACTCTGCTCGGCAATCTGGTGGAGGACGTCATCGACCACGCCAGCGCGGTGATCAAGGAACGCAATCCGCAAACCAGCGACGATGTCCGCCGCCAATCCGCCATGATCACCTTCTCGCCCGACATGGCCCGGCGCGCCAAGGAACTTCTCACCTTCCTCTACAGCCGCTTTTATCATCACCCCGCGCTCACCAAGGTTCGCCGCCGCTCGGTCGATTGCCTCGAACAACTCTTCGAGCTTCTTGTCGGCCATCCTCACCTCCTCACCCCCCAGTTCTTCACCCGGGTGAAAAAGGACGGCGTCCATCGCGCCACCTGCGATTACCTTGCCTGCCTCACCGACCGCCAAGTCTACATCCAGCATCAAAAGTTCATCGGCGGCCTTCCCTCGATTGAAGCGACCCGCCTGGAACAATCGGCCCTCCTCTAATGATCAACTCAGCCTACACCCCGCCCCTCGACCTCGTCCGCCGTCCCCGCCGCAACCGCCAGAATGCCGCGATCCGTGCGCTCGTCCGCGAAACCCGCGTCCATGCCGACGACCTTATCCAGCCCCTCTTCGTCAAGGATGGTAATGGCGCACCCGAAGCCGTCGGTCCCATGCCCGGCATCGAACGGCTCAGCGTCCGCAGCCTCCTCAAGGAAGTCGGGCAACTCGCCGATCTTGGCATCCGCGCCATCGCCCTCTTTCCATCCATCGAACCCTCGCTCAAGGATGCCCGCGGCAAATTTGCCATTACCGAAAAGAACTGGTTCTTCAGCGCCATCCATCTCCTGAAAAAGGAAATCCCGGAAGTACTCATCGTCGCCGACGTCGCGCTCGATCCCTACACCACCCACGGCCATGATGGCGTACTCGACTCCACCACGGGTGATGTCGCCAATGACGAGACCGTCCATATCCTCACGCAGTACGCCACGCTCCTCGCCGCCGCCGGAACCGATGTCGTGGCGCCCTCCGACATGATGGATGGCCGCATCGGAGCCATCCGCGATGAGCTCGACAAGGAAGGCTACACCCACACCTCCATTCTCGCCTACGCCGCCAAATTCGCCTCCGCCTACTATGGCCCGTTCCGCCATGCCGTCGGCAGCGCGAAAACCAAGGGCGCTCCGTCGCTCGATAAAAGCACCTACCAGCTCGATCCCGCCAATCTGCGCGAAGCCCTGCTCGAGGCGCGCCTCGACGAAGACCAGGGCGCCGATATCCTCATGGTCAAGCCCGCCGGGCTTTATCTCGATGTCATCAGCGCCGTCAAGGGCAGCACCACCCTCCCCGTCGCCGCTTACCAAGTCTCCGGCGAGTACGCCCAAATCCACGCCGCCGCGCAGGCCGGGTGGCTCGATCTCGATCGCGCCCGCGATGAATCGCTCCTCGCCATCAAACGCGCCGGAGCCGACATCATCCTCACCTATTTCGCCAAGGACATCGCGAAGAGTCTGAAGAACGGGTAGGACACCTCCCTTCAAAAAAGCTCCGTCATCCTGAGCCTGTCGAAGGATCAGCCCCCGGTGATGGGGGAATCAGCGCTTGATGCCGGATAGATCATTTTCATTAATTCTGTGGCCAGCCTGAAAGGCTGGCAATCCTATAGCCCAGGGTTGGCGTAGCAACGCCTACCCTGGGAACTCGGCACGAGTTTCCTACGCTGTAAGCGTTGAATCTCGCTCGCTTCAGAAGAGATTCTGCTCCTACAGAAACACCCGCGAAAAGTACCGATTTCAAGGACTTGTTATCCCGAAGAGGCAGGAGATGACTCAAGAGAAGTCTCAAATAAAAAATCGTGTCTCTTCATGGAAGTCCCGTTAATCTCCCCCTTTAATGAGCACCGCCTGGACGCGCAAAGACCTCCTCACCATCCGTGAACTTGATCGCGCTGAAATCGAACTGATCCTCGAAACCGCCCGCGGCTTCAAGCAACTCCTCGCCCAGCCGGTTAAGAAATCGAACTCGCTCGAGGGCCGCACCGTCGTCAACCTCTTCGTCGAGCCCAGCACGCGTACCCGCACCTCCTTCGAGCTCGCCGCCACCCGCCTCGACGCCGATGTCGTCGCCATCGACAGCGCCTCCAGTTCGTTCCGCAAGGGCGAGACCCTCAAGGACACCGGCCTCGTCCTCGAAGCCATGAAGGCCGACTTCATCATCCTGCGCCACTCCGCCGCCGGTGCCCCGCAATTCCTCGCCGAGCGCCTCAAGGCCCACATCGTCAACGCCGGCGACGGCGCCCACGAGCATCCCACCCAGGCGCTCCTCGACACCTTCACCATGCGCGAACGCCTCGGCGACGCCCGCGACTGGAAAGACCTCCATGTCGTCATCTGTGGCGACATCCTCTTCAGCCGCGTCGCCCGCTCCAACGTCTGGGCCCTGCGCAAACTCGGTGCGCGCGTCACCCTCGTCGGCCCCACCACCCTCGTGCCCGACATCTTCGCCGAGCTCGACGTCACCGTCGCCCACGACATCGATTCCGTCCTGCCCCACGCCGATGTCATCATGCTCCTCCGCATCCAGCATGAGCGCCAGCAGCGCAGCTTCTTTCCCTCCGTCGGCGAATACGTCTCGCTCTTCGGCCTGAACATGAACCGCTTCAAGAAGTGCAAGCCCGACGTCCTCATCATGCATCCCGGCCCCATCAACCGCGGCGTCGAAATCGCCAGCGAACTCGCCGACGGCCCCAACTCCACCGTCCTCGACCAGGTGCAAAACGGCCTCG
>CAIPBM010000006.1 GCA_903863295.1 uncultured Verrucomicrobiota bacterium
GAGCAGCAATGGCGCAAGAGCCCGCAAAAGCGCGCGCTTCTTAAGAAATTGTATGGACCAACCGGACAGGCCTGATTTGACAACAAATCAGCATAAGAAAGCCTCCTTTGTATGAGATACAAAGGAGGCGCTTTGAAGGTGCGACAGTCATAGACCGCCGCTACAACTGGGGTTACGAGCAACCGAGACTGGCACCGCAGTTCAGGCAGGTGGCGCAGGAGCCGGTGTGCTTGATCTTGGAGGAACCGCATTCGGGGCAGGTGAGGCCGTCCTTGAACCGGATGACGAGCTCGCTGGAGTCGGTCTCGATGGTGGTGCGGCGATGATGGGCCAAGGCCACCGGCGAGGTATCTTCGTTGATCGCGAGATCGGCCACCGGCTTATTTAAGGTTTTTTTTTCCATTTCCCGGATTTCCTTGATGGCCAGTTCCCCCTGGTTCGCATTGGGATTATTGGCTTCGAGGTAGCCCGGGATGAACTGGTTGCCCATCCAGCGGAAGATGTAGTCGGGAATCGACTTGGCATTCCGGATATCGGGGTTCTTGGTGAAGCCGCTCGGCTCGAACCGCGTGTGGGCGAACTTCTTGACCATCGCCTCGACCGGCACGCCGTACTGGAGCGCGAGCGAAACCAGGGTTCCGATCGTGTCCATCAGACCGCCGATGGTGCTGCCTTCCTTGGCCATGGTGATGAAGAGCTCGCCGGGGTTCTTGTCATCGAAGAGACCGACGGTGAGGTAGCCCTCGTGGCCTGCGATGTCGAACTTGTGGGTGATGGAGACGCGGGTGTCGCTCATACGGCGGCGCATCGGCTTGGCGGGTGCAGCGGCCACGGGCGCGGCGGCGACAGCCTTTTCTTCCACGGTGCCCATGTCCTTGTTCTTTTTGACATTGAGCGGGGCGGAACGCTTGGAGCCGTCACGGTAGATGGCGACAGCCTTGAGGCCGAGTTTCCACGACTCGATGTAGGTCTGCATGATGTCCTCGACCGTGGCCGAGTTGGGCAGGTTGACCGTCTTCGAGATGGCGCCGGAAAGGAACGGCTGGGCCGCGGCCATCATCTTGATGTGGGCGCGATAGTGGAGCGAGCGGGTGCCGTTGGCGGGCTTGAACGCGCAGTCGAAGACATGGACATGCTCTTCCTTGAGGTGAGGCGCACCTTCGATGGTGTCCTGCTTGTCGATGAAGTCGATGATCTCAGTGATCTGGGGCTGGCTGTAACCGAGTTCCTTGAGGGCGCCGGGAACCGTCTGGTTGACAATCTTGAGCATGCCGCCGCCCGCGAGGAGCTTGTACTTGACCAAGGCGATGTCGGGCTCAATGCCGGTGGTGTCGCAATCCATGAGGAATCCGATCGTGCCGGTGGGCGCAAGGACGGTGACCTGGGCGTTGCGATAGCCATGCTTGCGGCCCTTGGCCAGTGCATTTTCCCACGCCTTGACGGCGGCGGTACGGATGCTGGTCGGCGCAGTCGAGTCGATGTCGGCGCAGGCCTTGAGGTGGCGTTCGATGACTTCGAGCATCGGGGCGACGTTGTCGGGGGCGAGGGGCTTTTCGACGCCGGAGCAGCGGGCGTCATGATAGCCCGGGAACGGACCGGTGGCGGAGGCGATCTCCGCGCTGACTTCATAAGCCGTGCCAGTCATGAGCGAGGTGATGGCGCCCGCGAGGCCGCGACCTTCGTTGGAGTCGTAACCTTTGCCGTAGCTCATGATGAGCGAGCCGAGGTTGGCGAAGCCGAGACCGAGGGTGCGGAAGATGTGGGAGTTTTCCGCAATCGGGGCGGTGGGGTAGCTGGCGTTATCGACGAGGATTTCCTGCGCGGTGATGTAGACGCGGACGGCGGCGCGGAAGCGGTCGACGTCGAAGGAACCGTCGGCCTTCTTGAACTTCATCAAGTTGAGCGAGGCCAGGTTGCACGCCGTGTTGTTGAGGAAGAGATATTCCGAGCAGGGGTTGGTCGAGTGCTGCCGGTCGGTGCCCTTGCAGGTGTGCCAGCCATGAATCGTGTCGTCGAACTGCATGCCGGGATCGCCGCAGATCCAGGTGCCTTCGGAAATGCCGCGGAGGAGATCCTTGGCGTTTTTCTTCTCGCAGGGCTTGCCTTCGCGGACGGTCTTGGTCCAGAACTCCTTGCCTTCGACGGCGGCGTTCATGAACTCGTCGCTGGCGCGGACGGAAAGATTCTCGTTCTGGTACATGATCGAGCCGTAGGCCTCGCCATTATAAGAACCATCGTAACCCTGTTCGATCAGGGCCCAGGCCTTCCGTTCTTCCTTCTGCTTGGCGAGGATGAATTCCTCGATGTCGGGATGCCAGTCCTTGAGCGTGTTCATCTTGGCCGCGCGACGGGTCTTGCCGCCGCTCTTCACGACGTTGGCGATCTGGTCGTAGACCTTGAGGAAGGAGAGGGGACCGCTGGGGCGTCCGCCACCGCTCATCTTTTCGCGGGTGGAACGGATGGTGGAGAGATCGGAACCGGTGCCTGATCCAAACTTGAAGAGCATGGCTTCCGAGCGGGCCAGGTCCATGATCGATTCCATGTTGTCATCAACGGCTTGGATGAAGCAGGCGCTGCCCTGGGGATATTCGTACTGGGTGGGGGCGCGCTCAGTCTTGCCGGTCTGGCGATTGAAGAAATAGTTGCCGAGACCGCTGTCCTTGCCGACGCCGTATTGGTGATAGAGGCCGACATTAAACCAGACGGGGGAGTTGAAGGCACCGTGCTGGTTGACGCAGAGCCAGGTCAGCTCGCGGTAGAAAACCTCGGCGTCCTGTTTGGACTTGAAGTAGCCATCATTGATGCCCCAATCGGTGATGGTGCGGGTGACGCGATGGACAAGCTGACGGACAGAGGTCTCCCGGCCATTCTTATGGGGATCGGTACCGTTGGCGATATCGCCATAGAAATACTTCGAGACGGCAATCTTGGTGGCCAGCACGCTCCAGCTCTTGGGCACCTCGACGTTTTCTTGCTTGAAGATCGCCTTGCCGGAGTCATCGGTGATTTCGGCGGTGCGCTTCTCCCATTCGATCTCATCATAGGGATGGACGTTGGGCTTGGAGAAAACGGGTTCAAAAGCCAGGCCCTTGGCCTTCGACTTGGTTGTCTCCCCGGCGACCACGGCGGCGGCATGCACCCCAGCGGTGGTGGAGCTGATACCACCACCTGTAGGGGTCTCGGAAGGAATGGCGTCAGCGGGTTCAGTGCGGCGGGTGCTGGGGAGGGTCGTTTTCATGTGGGCGTAAGGGAGGCGGAAGGTCTTGTGGTGCGACGGCTATCCGGCAGCCGATCTCTACCGTATAAGGTAGCGCGTCGCGAGGACAACTACTACTGATTGTGGTTTGTTGGGTCAATAAAAAATGATTACATTAAGGCAATTTCATTGCAAATGTGGCGTTATGAAGGAGATAAATTTCTCTCAGAGGGGAATGAGAGGCAGGATATACGCATGTATAATAATAGGCAAGAACAATTTTGGTGAAAATGGGGGAGATTTTGAGAGAAATGACGAGGGCTGCGGCACCAGCAAGGGGAGTCAGGAGTTTTGCGATTTTCTTACGGCTTTTTGCACTATTGTGATCCCCTTATCGGGAAGATCGATGGGGCTGTGAGATTTATTTCGAGAGGGGAATCGACCCTTTCCTGAAGTCGAAGCCAGGCAGGTACGCGACTTGCAAGAGATGAATTTGCAACGGCCTTCATATGAAATCACGATCCATGGCATTTTCAGTCCTCTGGATCGTGGCGATCGGATTAACTCTTGCCAGCTGGACGTTCCTTCATGCCGACGACCTATCCGCCCGGCAGGCCAAGCTCAACGTAGGTTACTATCTTCTCCACCGACTCTGCAATGATGAGGCACAACTCCCGTTGCTGTTGGACGTAAAACACGCGCCTGACGCCATCGAAGGTTTTGCCATAAAAGTCTCGAAGACCGCCAAGGCGAGCAACGCTCTCCTTGAGCAGATGGAGGCAGGTGATCGAGGTCTCAATTTCGACAAGAATCCGCTTCCTTCGATTGAGCAGGATGTGAGGGCCTCTATCCAAGATGAGAAGAAGCACGAACTGCTCTTTGGCACCCGCGACGAGGCATTTGTCCGCGCCCTCCTGGTCAGCCAAATCGAGGCCAGTAACTATGGCCATAATTTAGCCAAGGTTCTTTCGGAACAGGAAAGTGATCCCAACCGGATCAAGGCTCTCACCAGAATATCGGTCCAGTGGATGGCAATACGGAGGGAAGCTTTCCGGTTACTTTCCAGCACCCCCTGAGGCGGCGACCGCGCTGCCTTCATCCCCAATTCGAATTTTCGTCAATCTCATGGATTCCAACCTCTTGAATCTCACCGTACGCGTCGGATGTCGCCAAGCCTATGAAGCGACAGATCCAACCGCCGCCCTGTTCATGATTAAACCTCGCCGCGATGAAGGACAGCGCGTCAGCCAGGAACGATTTTCCTTCAATCCGAGTCTCCCCGGGTGCGAATACCAGGATGAACACGATAACATTGTCTACCGGACTCTCCTAACGCCAGGCCGCACCATGATTGAACACGATGCATTGGTCGCGGTTTCCTCTCATCCCGATAATCATGGCCTGAGTCCCCGGTTTGTACCGCTGGCCAAAGTTCCCCGATCTGTCCTGCGCTACACGTTACCCAGCCGTTATTGCGATGCGGACAACGTCACGGAGTTCGCGAAGGATCTCTTTGGCAAAAACGCGCCCGGCATCGATCTCGTTCAAGCGATTTGTGATTGGGTGCACAACAAAATCGAGTACCGCACCGGCTCTGGGCTGGCCAATATTTCAGCCTCCCAGATTCTGGATCGGGGTTACGGCGTTTGCCGCGATTTCGCGCATGTGGCCATCACCCTTTGCCGCGCCTTCGATTTGCCGGCTCGATACGTCACGGGACATCTTCCCGACATCGGGAGAATTGATCCGGGCACGCCCATGGACTTCCACGCTTACTTTGAGGCCTACCTTGGAGAGTGGCTCACGTTTGATGCCCGTTTTAATGTGCCGCGCATCGGTCGCATCAAGGTCGCCCATGGTCTTGATGCCGTGGACGGGGCGATTGCCACGCTCTACGGCACGGCGCCCCTCAAACAATTCGAAGTCTGGGCTTACCAGGTGAATCCAGATGCGGTTTCGGTTGGCGATCCCGTTGACCTGTCGAAACGTCTCGACGGCACCCTCGACGTGCGATCGGCTTAAGCGATGGTCGCTTGCCTGGTAGGGCCTGCCCGGTCTATTCCCGCACCACATCCAAGGCTCTTTTATCCTCGCGCAAGCCTTGGAAGGAGGGATGGCGTAAAATTCCATCCGCCGTCCACTCCGTGAATTGAACCTGCGCCACCAGTTGTGGTTTCACCCAGTGACTGTCGGCTGCCTTCCATCCACGAGGACGCCAACGGCCGGAGGGTTCCTGGATTTCTTCGACCATGGGTTGGGGAATTTCAAGGGGCTTGAGCTTCGAGTAAATCATTTTCAGGGCGTTGTCGTTGAAGCCCGTACCGACTCTGCCGGCAAAGATGAGCCGTTTGCCCCTGTAATAACCCAGGATCAGCGCGCCGAAATATTGGCGGGATTTCTTGGGCTGGGTATAGCCGACGATCACGAATTCCTGACCTTTATGAAATTTGATTTTCACCCACGTCCCGGAACGATGGCCGGTTTCGTAAGCGGAAGTCATCAGCTTGGCAATCGATCCTTCCGCGCCGGCCGATTTCATTTTCTCCAGGATGTTCTTGGGATTTTCAGTAAAAAAGGTTGAGAGCCGGATCGGATCAGCCGCTTGGATCAGGACCGATTCCAACCGCTTCTTCCGCTCAATCAAGGGCCGTTGACGGAGATCGGTACTCCCTTCGAAAAGAAGGTCAAAAGCATAATAGACCACCGGATGCTCAGTCTCGGCTTGATTCTGGAGAAGTTGGAACGAGCTTCGTCCCTGATGATCCAAGGAGCAAGCCTCACCGTCCAGCAGGCAACTTTTAATCGGCAACCTGGCAACCGCTTCAACCAAGCCCGGAAACCGGCCATTCAGCGGCTTCTGATTGCGCGACCAAAGCTCCACGTCCTTACCGTTTTTAATCGCCAATACGCGAAAGCCATCAAATTTGACTTCGTAGAGCCAGAGGCCATTGTCGGGCGGCGCCGGGGCGATTGCCGCTTTCATGGGCTCGACAAATTTAAGACGAGCACGGGCCATAATCGTGAATCTAGGCCGCCTTCTTAGTTTTGAACTTGGTCATCTTAACTTTCGTCTTTGCCTTCGGAGGGGAGGCTTTGGCCCGGCTTCCCTTGGTGTGGGACAGGCTCTCTTCCAGCACACTCATCAGATCGATCACATTGGAGGGCTTTGGGGAGGTCCTGGAGACCGCATGCTTTTCGTTGGGGTGTTTGATTTTTTCCTCAATCATGGTCATTAACTGGGTCTTGTATTCGTCTTCGTACTTGTCTGGCTTCCAGTCCGTGGTCATGCCATCGATGAGCTTTTTTGCCATTTCCACTTCGCGTGGCCGGGCTTGTCCAGACTTGGGAGTTTTCACGTCATCGGCGTCCACCAACTCATCGCCAAAATGCATAATCTCCAGGATCAGCGCGTTGCCCTGAGCTTTTACGCCCGCCAGATGTTCGCGGGTGCGAATGACCACCTTCGCAATCCCAAGTTTTCCTGAATCCCGCAAGGCTTCGCGGAGCAGGGCATAGGCCTTGTCTCCGCCTTTTTGCGGCTCGAGGTAATAGGGCTTCTGAAAATACATCGGATTGATTTGCTCGACTTCGACAAAATCCATGATGTCGATGGTTTGCGCGGCAGCTTCCAGATCGACGCGCTTGAAGTCCTCATCCCTGAGCACCACGAATTTCCCTTTTTCGTACTCATAGCCTTTCACGATGTCATCCCACGGAACCTCTTTGCCGTCGGCATGGGCGACCCGCTTATAGTTCACCGGGCTTAGGTCGGATTTGCGCAGAAGCTTGAAGCTAAGTTCCTCGCGACGCGTGGCCGGATAAAGGGCAACGGGAATGGTGACGAGCCCGAACGAGATACTTCCGTTCCAAATTGAGCGCATATCCAAACCTACATCCCGAAGGTGTTTGCGCAAATTGCCCGGACACCGAATGGGAGTAGATTGCCCTATGCCCAAGAACGCGATTTTGAAGGTTGAGGGAAAGGATGTTCCCGTTTCGAATCTCGACAAGATCTATTATCCGAAGGCTGGATTCACCAAGGGCGAGATGCTGGCCTACTACATCAAGATGGCACCGGTTCTTCTGCCCCATCTTAAGAACCGGCCACTTACCCTGAAGCGCTATCCCAATGGCGTGGAAGCGCCCTTCTTCTATGAGAAGCAATGTCCCAAGCCGACTCCGCCCTTTGTGAAAACCTGCCAGGTCGCGCGGCACCACAAGCCGGGATCGATTCAATTCTGCCTCGCCAACAATCTGCCGACGCTAGTGTGGGCCGCCAATCTGGGTGATTTGGAGTTGCATACATTCCTTTCCAAAGCCCCTAACGTTCATAAGCCCACACAGATTGTTTTCGATCTCGATCCAGGGCCGCCCGCCAACGCGGTGCAGTGCGCCCAGGTCGCACTGTGGCTCCGGGAAATGTTTTCCAATCTTGGACTGGAAGTCTTGATTAAATCGTCCGGTTCAAAGGGACTGCAGGCTTACGTCCCGCTTAATACGCCCACGACCTATGCCGAGACCTCTCCATTCGCCAAGGCCGTTGCCCAAGCTCTCGAAAAAGTGCATCCGGAATTAGTCGTTTCAGACATGAAAAAGGATTTGCGACGCGGAAAGGTATTGGTCGATTGGAGCCAAAACTCGGAAACGAAAACCACGGTGTGTGTCTACTCCCTTCGAGCGAGGGAACGGCCCTTCGTTTCCATGCCGCTGGAGTGGAGCGAGGTCGAAAAGTGTCTGAAGAAAAAAGATGAATCCCTCGTTTTTTTCGAGGCGGGCGAAGCGCTGAAACGAGTGGAAAAGAAAGGGGATTTGTTTGCTCCGGTCCTGACGTTGAAACAAAATCTAAAGGACGCGCTCAACCTTTTTAGCCCCGGGCAAACCAAGAAGATGACCAAGACTCGACTCAAAGGAACCGGAGATGGTTCCCTCTCGGCCTACAGCGCAAAACGGGATTTCACCCAAACGGCTGAACCTTCCGGCAAGTCCAAGGCGAGCGGCAAAAAGCTGCTCTTTGTCATCCAAAAGCATGACGCCACGCGATTGCACTATGACTTTCGTCTGGAACTGGACGGCGTGCTTAAATCGTGGGCCGTCCCTAAGGGCCCACCGACGGATATGAAAACCAAACGTCTCGCCATGATGGTCGAGGATCATCCTTACGATTATGCTCGGTTTGAGGGAACCATACCTGAAGGTAACTATGGTGCGGGCACGGTGATGGTATGGGACATTGGCACTTGGGAGAACCTGGGGCCCGAATCCCACGAGGGATTGAAAACGGGCAAGCTCCACTTCCGCCTTAACGGGAAAAAGCTCAAGGGTGAGTGGGCGCTGGTTCGCATGCATGGTCCCCGGGCCACCACGGGCAGGGAATGGCTTCTGCTGAAACATGGCACGGCGCTGAAACCGATTTCCGCTAAGCAGGATGACCTGTCGGCGATTTCCGGACGGAGTCTCAAACAGATCGGTGGATCCTCCAACAGACAATGGACAAGCGGGAAAAAGGCGACGGATCGTAACACCCGCGAAGAAAAAGGCTCTTTTAAAAGCCGGATATCCTCACTCGGTAGACAGCTGAATCAGGCTAAGAAAAGGGCGGTGAAATTGAAATAAAAAATTCTGGATGAATGCGTAAGGTTGGCATGATCCTGCCGACGATGACGGAGATTTCTGTGGAAAATAAGTCGGTTTTAGTTTCAGAAGGGTGGCCTTAAATTCCGAAGAAGCAGAGCGACAATTCTGAAAAATGCGCAGGAGAGGAGAACATTTCACAGGGGAGAGAGAGCACGAGAAAAAGACAGCGTTTTTTTGACCTCAGTGCCTCCGTGTGAAACTCGGTAGGTTTTCGCTACTTCTAAATATAGCGATTTTAGAAATCAATCGGGCTGGTTTAAGGCGGTAGATGCGATGCTCCAACGACACCTGCTATTAAATGCAATAGAGGGTTACAAGCACAGCCCCGGCCTCCAGGCTTGCGGTTTTACTGAGAACACCTCGAAGTACCCATGGAAAACACGATTTACAGAGGCAAGCTACGTGGGTATAAAATTGCACTGGTCTGGAGGTACTCATGATTCGACTCTCACGTCCGAGCTTTATCTTGATAGGAGGAACGGTGCTCTTCTTGTGCGCCTGTTCACGGGTTACTTCTCAGAATTTTGACAAGATCAAAGTCGGAATGACAAGCGACCAAGTTAAGGTGATTCTCGGTCAACCAAATGATTCTAAAACTCAGGGGGCTCTTGGGCTCAGCAGCACAACTTTCACCTATAAAAAGGGAAGCTCGGAAGTGACGGTCGTTTTTCTTAATGACAAGGTGATGGCAAAAAATGGCGAATTTAAATAGCTGAATGGAATCAGCGATATGCAGAAGGCCTAAGTAAACAATTCCAACAAAACTTTCCTATGTCTGGTAAGGTCTTCGTCATTTTTTGCATCGTATCTTCTATTTTGCTGATCTTTATCTTGTTTCCCGATAAATTTGAGGATTACGCACGCCCTATACTAACCCTGTCAAAACTTATTGGGTCGAATGAGAAGGCTAACGGCCCAACTACTACCACGGCAAACAATGGTATTGCTGGTGAGAGTTGCGAAGGCCAGGAAGGGATGACTCCAAGGTTTAGCGTCAAGTTCCTGAATGACACACAGGTTGAATTATACGCGGATGGCTCAAAGATTGGCGATACTTGCACCTATATGACTCCGCTGGCATACTGGAAACCAGTTCTCAAGAGATGGTTGGCGTACCGCCAATTGATCAACGATCTTTAACTGCGGAGTAGCCGAATTCACTATTGAAAATGAGCATAGGTGGATCCGTATCCCAATCAGCGTGAAAGTGCGTAAATAGTTGTGGACTTATTTTTGTTCCAGTGGAATCAAATTCAACTGCTTTCATGAAATTGCTGAAGAAAATTTCTCGATCTTTAGAAACTCAGGTTCCCTCGTTTGAGTAGACCTGCTTACCAGCTCTAGTCAAAACTTGTGAAAAGGTGCCATTGGGACTCAGTTGAAATGTTTCTTCGCACCCAGCATAATTGCCTATATATCGTCCATTCATTGTTTCTTTCCCTTGTTCACTGGAACAAGCTGATGTCACAAAAATGATCAAAAGGCATAATGTAAATAATCGTTTCATCAAAAGTTGATAGCCTCCTGCCAATCAAATGTTTGGGTTATGGCCCCCCGGCCCGTCTTTGTCGAAGGAGTTGTTTGCTAGCAAAGGTTTTCGAGTGTATCCAAGGCATGAGGATAATCGAAAATCTCTCTTTAAGTTTTCACTTAAAAAGTACTAGTTTAGCTTGCTGGAGCCATCCGCATTGGCGAGACCGCTGATCCCTACCACCATCTGCGTGCGATGATAGATCATTCTCAATTGTATCTGCCTATAATTGAAAAAGGCGCCGACTTTATTTCAAGTAATAACCAAGCCTCATATGGCGAACCTCATGCCAATTTTGTATGCGCTGAGTTATAATTGACTTTTCATTGCGAAACCATAATTCCGCGTTTTCCATACTAATCCAATCGCGGCGTTCTTGAGTAAGTTTAACAACGGGCTCATTGGTATCGAACGCCTCAGTTATTCCCAAGTCAAGAATGCGGAGTGAACTTGCGTCCTGAAATAGCTGATTGAGTGCAGTGTGGATTTCCAGTTTTGCGTCCACCGTGAAAAAACAAGCGATTCGTTCTCTTGAGGGCATCGAGTCCAAAGATAAAAAACAATATGATCGAAAGAATGATTCAAAGGAACATTACCGAGAAACTGAAAGCCACTATCTTCAGTTCCCGCAATGCCTATATTCTCTCGAACCCACGCATTCCCTAGAGAAGGATATGCCTGAATTTCCGTGAGAGATTTTCCCTTGGCAAAATGCAGGTACCATTGAAGTGTGCATAACTTCCGTCTCCACGGTTCCACCGACGTCGACGTCGTGACGTCGATAAGATAGTTGGCGAGTGCGGGCGGAGGTGACGACATCCCGTCAAACATGGCTCGCAGCAGTGGGTAATCCAATATAAGTAACGGGTTCATCGCTGTAAATTAGATGAGGCACGGTTCAGAAGCTCATCTGGATATGTATCTGGTCCATTGTCGCCGCCGCCTAGTGGTAAATTATAATATAATTTGGTCTTCTTGTCATTCCCGCAGCAATTCCAGTAAGCGACGATATGCCTTCTGTATAAATTGGACTTAAGGTCGCCATTTATAGGCTCATGCGATGAGCGGGAGGGTGTTCTGCCTGCTGGAGAACCTGGGCGAACAGTGAATCCAGTTTCTTTAGCACCTTGATAGTATCCTGCTGTCAAGGTGAATTCAATTATCCCTTCGCTGCACCCTAAATTATTACGCGAGGAGGATGTTATCCCCACCTTCTTGCGCGATAAGATTGGTTGGATGCTCAGTATCCGGAGCTACACCAGGAGGTGTTAAGTAGTCCAAATAGCGATGGGTGCCAGTGACTGCCCACATTTCATCGTATTGCTGAACTACAAACGGCCTGAACACAGTGGAGTTGCAGTTCCGCTTAACTCCGGTGAGATCGACTCGTTGAACTATTGTTCCGTCGTTGCGGGAATATGGGTTTAAGTGCCACTCGGTAGGCATGAAAAACTCTCCACAGTCACCCCGGGTAACCTGGCTATAAATTGTTGTCCATAACGAGAAGCCATTATCCGGTTCCCTTTGCTCACTAGGATCCCCTGGATTGGGATCAGGAAGGTTCTGCGGGTTAGTATTTGATCGAGGGGAATTAGCACTGCTGGGAACTCCTCGAAGCTGTCAGGTAAGGGTAACCTGAATGGAATGATGTTGTCGGGTTCACCGGGAACTACATAGAAATCCGGTTCTGTAGGTTCTACTTCTGGAATTTCCTCCGCCTGATGGCCAGATGGATCCATAAAATTGCCAGGGGCGTTGCTGGCGAAGCAATAACGGTTGAACCCTCCACGCTCACCTACCGGATCCCTATTCGTCCATCTACCCAATGTCGGACTATAAAATCTATACAAATAATAAACCAACCCCGTCCCCGCATCCGCTTCCTTGGAACTCCACTGATAGCTCTGCTGCAGGGTCCCCGTCTGCGCAACGATGTTCCCAAGCGGATCATACTCGTAGTGCTGCATTGCCTCATTTATTCTGCCATGGATATACCCCATCCTCAAATGGCCACCTGCCGTGGTAGGGCCAATTTTCATCTAAGTTATTCCTCGGATCATACCATATCCTCTCCAATAACGATTCAAGTGCCATTTTGCTTCTGTATTCAATTCTCGATGCCTCCTGGGCATTCGAAGCGCGTAAAGCAGAGTACTCATCAAGAATTGCGGTTACTATGAGATACGCAGTCACACCAGAAAGACCCTCGTCTTGTTGGGATTTTATGAAATCCCAAAACTTCTCTTCGTTAGGCTCTCTTCTGACAAGATCGCGCAACTCTGCTTCAATCTGCTGCTCTTTGTTCATATCGTAGGAGGCAGTCCAGAGGGAGCTGAGTAGGTGGGCTCCTCCATGTATTCTGGCCACCACTGATCCTGGGTGCTCTCAATCGCAGGCTTATATTCGTCTCTGTAGCTTTCGCAATTATGCGAAGGCCCAACAACCCCGTGTGTACCGATAACGGGTTGGCCTAGTGTGTCCTTTTTATCCGGATAAAATTTGATTCCAGGGGTCGTATCAATAATCCACGTCTGAATTTTAAAAAGAATTACCGAAGTATCTGTCGCCTTGCGCTGTGATCCCGGATAACCGCGAGGCAGCAATCTGGGGACTTTAGGAAAGGCACCATACGTAACAGACATGCCTTGATAATTTTTTGAATCTCTTGGGTAATCTGGATCAACTAATCCCGCTACTTCTCCTTGCTGATTGTATTTCATATCCATACTTGGCGGCTTTCTAACTCCCAGCAGATTCATATCGTAGTCTCCAATTTGTGGGATTGTATGACCATCCCTCCATTCTTCGACATCAGCCACTAATCCATTCGCAGGCACCATGCTTCTGAAATAATACCGGGATTTATCGTAAGAACCGGATGATTGAGCAGTTTGTGGAGATTGTCCCGGAAGTGGCTCAGTTAAAGCGGGAGTCCCACTCTGCTGAGGTGCTGCTGGTTGCGGTGGAGGGCCATCAGCACCTTGCTCAGGCGCTGTATATGGAAGAGGCTCTTCTTCCGGTGCCATGCGAGGAATAGGGTCGACTATTGGCCGAGGAATTACCTCTGGAACAAACCACTGGTCTCCGACCAAATCAATCGCATCAATGGAAAGATTTTGACAAAAAGCATAAATATTCAAACCCCCAGCCTCTCTAATTGCATCGCGGTTTGTCCACCTTCCCGTTGATGGGCTATAAAACCGATATAGGTAGTAAACGAGGCCGGTACTGACATCCGCTTCCTTGGAACTCCACTGATAGCTCTGCTGCAGGGTCCCCGTCTGCGCAACGATGTTCCCAAACGGATCATACTCGTAGTGTGCAGCAGATGCCCCATAGGCATCGGTCAAA
>CAIPBM010000007.1 GCA_903863295.1 uncultured Verrucomicrobiota bacterium
ACGGGATCTTGCATGTAACCGCCAAAGATCTGGGCACCGGCAAGGAACAGAAGATCACCATCACCGCCAGCAGCGGTCTGTCCAAAGATGAGATCGAAAAGATGCGGCGAGATGCCGATCTTCATGCTGACGAAGACAAAGCAAAGCGCGAAGAGATCGAGGTCCGCAACGAAGCAGATGGTGCCGTTTATCGCTCCGATAAGATGTTCAAGGACAACTTGGACAAGCTTTCTGAAAGCGACCGGGTGCAGATTGAAGAATCCGCCCAAAAAACGAAGGATGCGTTGGCAACCGGAGATGTCGCCAGCATGAAATCCGCCAGCCAGCGTCTGAACCAGGTGTGGCAAGCCGCGTCTGCCGCGCTCTATCGAACGTCATCAGCCAAGGCCGCCGCCGGACAGAACGGTGATCACAAAAATGGAGCCGCTGGACCTGAACATAAGGACGGGGATGTCGTTGAAGCGGAACTGGTCGAGGAAGATGCCAAGCATTGAGTTTAATTTGCGCTTAGCTCGTGGGACAAATCAAGGTCAGCAAACGGTTTAATCAAGGCTTCCTATGAATTCAAAAAAACATTCTCATGTTGAACCGACGGACAACGGAACTACGACCGCTAGTGCAGTTGTCGAAACCGCGCCGGATAACTACCAAGCCGAGTTGGCCGAACAGAAGGATCGTTATCTCCGCTTGGCGGCCGATTTTGATAACTTTCGCAAAAGAACGGCTCAGGAGTCCGAGCGACGCTCCAGCGCGAAGAAGGAAGCGCTGATTCAGGATCTCCTGCCCATCATCGACAACCTGGAGCGGGCCCTTGCCGTAGGTCCCAACACGGCATTCGATCAACTCCTCCTAGGGGTGGACATGATCCTGCAGCAGCTTCGCCAACTCCTTCGCCAGAACGAAGTGGAACCGGAAGAAAGCCAGGGTAAGCCTTTCGATCCCCTCCGCCATGAAGCGATTGGCTCGCGTAGCGATTCGACTCAACCCGACCATTCCGTGCTGGAAACGACCCAGCGTGGCTATCGTCGAGGTAAGGACATTTTCCGTCCAGCGAAGGTTATCGTCAACGATCTGAGCAAGTAAGAATTCCCGCGATGCCCGTCGAGTTTAAAGACTATTACGTCACCCTGGGAGTTTCGCGAACCGCGAGCGATGACGAGATTAAGAAGGCCTTCCGCAAGCTCGCCCGTAAATATCATCCTGACGTCGCCAAGGATAAAAAATTGGGTGAGGAGAAGTTCAAGGAGATCAACGAGGCACACGAGGTTCTGAGCGATCCCATCAAGAGGAAGCAATATGATGAGTTGGGGCCGAATTGGAAGGAAGGATCAGCGTACCAAAGACCCTCCGGCCAGCAACCAGGCCGTAACGGCCGTTCCCGCCAACCGCAAGGTGATTTTCACTTTGAAGGCACGGGATTTAGCGACTTCTTCGAACAAATGTTTGGAGGACGGGAAAGGTCAGGCTTTCCGCCTCAAGGGGATGGCGCAGATTCTGACCCATTTGGCCAATCGCGCGGTTCAATGCCCGGAAGAGACATTGAAGGGGATATTCTCGTTACCCTTGATGAAGTGGTGAACGGGGCCGTTCGTGAACTCTCTCTCCAAAGCAACGACCCACGCACTGGCGAAGCCAAAACGCACCATTTCAAAGTCCGTATTCCTGCGGGTATCCACGAAGGCCAACGAATCCGAGTGCCTGGAAAAGGTGGAGAAGGATCCGGGCAGGCATTACCTGGGGACCTCTATCTACGGGTACGGCTGGCTGCACATCCTGATTTCCGCGTCCGAGGTTCTGATCTCTTTTACGATCTCGATCTCGCGCCCTGGGAAGGCGTCTTGGGCGCGACCATAAAGGTCCCGACACTCAAAGGTCACGTCAACCTCCGTATCCCGCCGGGAACCAATAATGGTTTGCAGTTGCGTGTTCCCAAGCATGGTTTGCCCAGGGTAAAGACAGCGGATCCCGGCGATCTTTACGTCGTGGTCGATGTCCAACTGCCGAAAAGCACTAATGAGAAGGAGCGCGTTCTTTGGGAGCAACTTTCAAGCATCTCCAATTTCAAACCAAGGAGTGAGTCATGAATAACATCGTCTTAGCCGATAAAAATTTACTAACGCTGGTTTGTGTGACTGAGACAGGGCCCGCGACCTATTCGCTCGAGACGGCCGCTGGCCTGGCTGACATCCATCCCGAGATGCTTCGCCATTACTGCCGTCTTGGTCTTTTCGGTGATGTCCAAGCCAGACCCGAAGCTGACTTGATCTTTGATGATGATGACATCTACCAATTGCGCAGATTCGAGCATTACCGCCGTAATACTCCGGTGAGCCGAAAGACGCTCCGGTTAATTTTCAGTCTCTGGCGCGATATCGAACTTCTGCAAACTGAACTTCGGTACCTGCGTGACGCATGAGTCTCTTGAGTTTTGTGAAACGCTTCAATTGCCCAGACCAGGGCAATACCCCTAAACCCCTCGTCAATCTATCAACCTTATCCTGAAAGAAGACAAAATCATGAGCTACCGAAGCGTCAGTCCCTATAGTGGTAAAGTCCTTAAAACATTCGAGGAGCTTACCGATAAACAACTTGAATCGGCAGTCACTACGGCAGAAGGCTGCTTCCTGACTTGGCGGCATACCACCTTTGTCGAGCGAGCCGTTATTGTGGCAAAAGCAGCTGCACTCATGCGTCAGCGTGTTGACGAATTAGCCGGTTTGGTGACGCTTGAAATGGGTAAGCTAATTGAACAAGCCCGTGGAGAAGTGGCTCTCAGCGCTGATATAATCAACTATTACGCCAAGAATGCGGAGGCCTTTTTAGCGCCGTTGTCTCTCAAGCCGGGTACGGGCGAGGCCCAGATCGAAAATGCCCCATTTGGCGTACTCTTCGGCGTGCAACCCTGGAATTTCCCTTATTACCAACTGGCCCGTTTTGCCGCCCCGAATCTCATGGCAGGAAATGTTGTCATGGTTAAGCACGCGGGTTGTGTTCCTCAATGTGCCATCGCTTTTGAGCAACTATGGCTGGATGCGGGTGCGCCCAAGGGAGCCTATACCAACCTTTTGATCTCCTACGATCAGGTCGACCGCGTGATTGATGATCCTCGCATCAAGGGCGTCGCCCTGACTGGTAGCGTTGATGCCGGAAAGAAAGTAGCCGCCAGGGCGGGCCGGAATCTCAAGAAGTCCACCATGGAACTCGGCGGCAGCGACGCCTTTATCGTACTTGAAGACGCTGATCTTGAGGAAACGGTCAAGTGGGCGGTCTGGGCCAAGATGAACAACACGGGACAGTGTTGCGTCGCGGCTAAACGCTTCATTGTCGTCGATCAATTGGCTGATGCTTTCCTCAATAAATTTCAGGCCGCAATGGAAGTGCTTCAACCAGGTGATCCGATGGATACGGCAACGACGCTCGGGCCACTTTCCACGGAAGCGGCCTTGGTACAACTCCTCGATCAGGTTAAACGGGCGCTCGCCAAGGGTGCCACCTTGGTCATGGGCGGCAAAAGGATTGATAGGCCGGGTGCTTTCATGCAACCAACCATTCTGGCTGACATCAGCCCGGGTAATCCTGCATTTAGAGAAGAATTTTTTGGACCTGTTGCACTCTTCTTCCGTGTGAAGAATGAGGACGAAGCTGTGGCGCTGGCAAACGACTCCGAATTTGGCTTGGGCGGCTCGATCTTTACCAAGGATGTCGAGCGCGGCAAACGGTTAGCGAGCCGGATAGATACGGGCATGGTGTTCGTCAATCATCCTACTTGGACGACTCCTGACCTTCCATTCGGCGGGATCAAGAATTCCGGGTATGGACGTGAACTTTCAAGCCTAGGCATCCAGGAGTTCGTGAACAAAAAGCTGGTTCGCGTCGCTTCCATTGATTCCCCAGCCTGAGGTTTGACTGGAGTTTTAACAAAGGCGAGGGATCCCGTTTCGGTGGAATCCCTCGTTAATCACTACGGCGATCCGAAAGGAGGATCGCTTTCTGCAGAAGAACTAGGCGGCCAGCAACTCTTCGCCGTTGCGAGAAAACGTGTAACCTTCCAATGCGTCAGGATTGGTTCGATCAATAATTTCACGGGCGCTGGTCGCCTCCTGGGCTGTCCCATGAGCGATCAGAACAAACTTGCCGGTCTTGATGCCAGTTTCGTATTTCAAAACGCTGTCTTTCGGAATGCCCTGACTATAAAGCCCGGCACCTAGCGCACTGACTCCGCCTACGATTACTGCGTTTTCCAAGGCTGCAATAATCCAGCCCACCAGCGGACCTGCCGCCAAGATCGGGCCGACACCCGGTATCAAAAAGAACGCGGATCCGAACAGCAGCCCCCAGATTCCGCCCCAGAAGGCTCCCAATGTCCCCCAGTATTTGACGCGGTCGCCTGCGTTGTAATAGCCGACCACATGTTCATCCGTTTGGTAGTCGCGCCCCACAATGGAGAGCTTCTTCATGTCGAACCCGGATTGTTGCAGTTCTTTGACTGCGCTTTCGGCTTCCGCGTGGGATTTGTAAGTCGCCACGATGGCATTGTGTTCGGTCATAATTTGGAATCTTTCGGTAGAGGTTATCCGCAGTTCAAAACCTAGGTTAGTTACCGGGCGAGTTGTATGGGGTGTACACCCCATATCGCTGACAATTCCGTCACGTAATCTAATCCTATTACGAAGTGGGCATCATGCAGCAAAGCCTGCATCCGCCAAAGCGACGGCAACAGCTCCGAAGTTAGACAAACTTACCTGCTCCGCCCAAAAAAAAACGCGCCAGAACAAAAGATATGAACAAGCCTACACGAGCGATTCTTCATGATATGCGCCAATTAGCGGAAGACGCCCAGGCTTTGATTGCAGCTACCGCCGATGTGACTGGAGAGACCGCAGCGGAATCCCGGAAGCGTCTTTCAATGACTCTAGAACGCGGCAAGAAGCTGTATGGTGACGTTTCCGCAAAGGCATACGACACCGCTTTGAACGGTGACGAGGCCGCGACCAAATACATTTATCACGCTGTCGGGGTCGTAGCTGGTGCATTCCTTGGTTTTTTCGCTGCCCATCGATGTGTTTCTAAGCGCCCAAATCAAAAGTAAACGCGTCACGCCCACAATCTAACCAAACCAGAAAATAAATTATGAAAACTCCAATCCTCGCATCTGATCTCACCAAACAAGCGCCACATAGCCCCCGCAACCGTATCGGCGGATTCGCCATCGCCAGCCGGGCCGTCGATA
The DNA here is from genome assembly GCA_903863295.1 of uncultured Verrucomicrobiota bacterium. Taxonomy (GTDB): domain Bacteria; phylum Verrucomicrobiota; class Verrucomicrobiia; order Methylacidiphilales; family UBA1321; genus JABDGH01. The sequence continues at coordinate 5,231 of CAIPBM010000007.1, forward strand.
AATGCCGCGCTGAAGCGGCGGGAATGCTAGGTGATTATCATTACGATTGTCCCCTGGACAATGTGCTTTTCACCTTCAAGGGCATAACCAGCGCACAGTTTAAAACCGCTGTTCAAGGCTCCAAAACCTACGAAGACGTCGGTGCCTGGCTCCTGGCCAATGGCACATCGAAAACATCTGCGGAGATTAAAACTTGGTCAGATGAAGTCGAGGCCGGCAGCCCGATGAAAAACCCGGAAAGGCGCGACTCTTTCATTAGTAATTGCTCGAAGCTCGGACTTATCCCTGAAACGAGTAGCACGTTCGATTGGCTCGAAGCGGATGACCGCGCCAGCTTCGGCAAGATTTCTCTGAAAGCACTAAAGGCAAATGCTGCCAGTACAGGAAAAGAAGAGGACCTGAAAATGTACAAGACGGGGAACGATATCTCGCAAAGTCAAAGGCTGGAGATCAACGCGATCTTGAACCAACGATTGGCGTCAGCCGTCGATCTGCAAATGCAAATGAAGCAGGCGCATTGGAATGTCAAAGGGCCCAACTTTATTGGCCTGCACGAGCTCTTCGACAAGATTGCCGAGGCCGCAGAAGGTTATGTCGATCTGATCGCCGAGCGTATTGTTCAGCTCGGAGGCATTGCGGAAGGCACCGTTCGCGTCTCGGCTGCCCGTTCCCAACTCGACGAATACCCACTCGCGGTTGCGGAAGGCACGTCACATATCAGCGCGGTCGTCACTGCCCTTTCGACCTTTGGGCATGAGGCGAGGGGTACCATCACCGAGGCGGATGACCTGGACGACGCCGACACCGCCGATCTGTTTACCGAGGTTTCGCGGGGAATCGATAAGTGGCTCTGGTTTGTCGAGGCTCACAGTCAGGCCACTGAGTAATCAACCACCTACTTATGAAAATCGACCCTCCAAAAGACGCGGCCTTAATCATCAATTCTACTGGCGTCGGGACAGTGACCGACAAGATGGTTCGGGAAAGAGCAGTTGAACTGGCCGTTATCGATGGCCGCACCGCGCAAGAAGTATCCACCTCCGATTGGGAACAGGCCAAACGGGAGTTGACGAACGAGTCGGATCAGGACCCGAAGGAAGCCCTCCTTGAGTCTGCTCCCGAATCCGAACGGTGGGATCCGCTGCCCGGATCCACTGGGCGTGTTGTGCCCGTAACTTCCATCGACGATGAGGATGACGAAGGTCGAAGCGTCGCCGAAAGATTGATCGACGAGGGGATGCTCGAAGCCGAACACGATCAGATGGTCCAAGCGGCGAAGAAACAGAAGGAAGAGGATAAATAATCGTCGTCAAGGCAGTCGGGATTTCGACCGCGCGATGCGCATCCTCCTCCGATGCAGAGGCTGAAAGTAAATTATGACCCAAATTACGAGCAGCGAGATTCGGTTAGTGTCACACCCCAAGAGCGCGAATACGCATCTACTTTTTCAGCCATTTCGATTGAAGTCGCTAAAACTTAATAACCGGATCGTCATGGCTCCCATGACGCGCTCGTTCTCTCCCGACGGAGTGCCTACTTTGGCTGTGGCGGACTACTATGTTCGCCGATCACAGGGAGAGGTGGGCCTGATCATATCCGAAGGTACGGTAGTCAACCGCCCGGCAGCTTCCAATGATCGGGATATTCCCCATTTTTATGGCGAGAAGGCACTTGGTGGGTGGAAGGCGGTGATTGATAAAGTGCATGCGGTCGGGGGTGTCATGGCTCCGCAGCTCTGGCATATGGGCGTGGTGGCTGCCAAGGATTCCGGTTGGTTGCCACCCGCACCGTTTGAAGGACCATCGGGCTACGTCGCTCCCGGCAAGATCGGGGGAATCGCGATGACGGAGCACGATATTACCGAAACCATCCGGGCGTTTGCGCAGGCGGCGGCGGACGCCAAAACGCTGGGATTTGACGCGGTCGAAATTCATGGCGCTCATGGCTACCTCATTGATCAATTCTTCTGGCATCCCACCAACCAACGCACCGACCGATACGGCGGACAGTCTTTAGCTGAACGCTCCCGATTCGCAGAGGAACTGATTCGGGCTGTTCGCCACGCAGTCGGTTGTGAATTCGTGATTAGTCTTCGAGTCTCGCAGTGGAAGCTTCAAGACTACACCGCAAAGCTAGCGACGACGCCTCATGAGATGGAGGCTTGGCTCGTTCCTTTGGCGGAGGCGGGTGTGGATATCTTCCACTGTTCGCAACGCCGGTTTTGGGATGCCGAGTTCACAGATTCGGATTTGAACTTTGCCGGCTGGGCCAAAAAGCTGACTGGAAAAGCCACCATCACGGTGGGCTCCGTCGGGCTTTCCGGAGAGTTTCTCGCGGCCTTCCGTGGGGAAGCCTCAGTGCCCAACTCCTTGGATGAACTCCATCGCCGCTTGGATAGGGGAGATTTCGACTTGGTCGCCGTGGGTCGCGCCTTGATCTCCGACGCAGGGTGGACTCGAAAGATTCACGAAGGGCGTACTTCCGAATTGGTCGGCTTCACCAAGGAAGCGCTCGCCACTCTTGCCTAATTCTAAAAAAGCGAATTTCAGCCCACACAAACTCACACATTTCAAACATTATGACTGACAGAAAAAACCCCATTCCATCTAAACCAACCATGAGTGCGATGGACGCCATCCATCAACGTCGTTCGGTGCGCAATTACACGCAGCAAGCCATCGATAAAGCCACCGTCAATGCGCTACTCAATGCCGCCGTGCTCGCGCCCACCGCGATGCACCAAGAGCCGTGGTCGTTTGTCGTTATCCAAGACAAGGACGTGCTAGATCGCCTGTCAGCAAAGTGCGAAGAGAAAGTGCGCGAAGAAGCGAAACGTGGAGATTCTCCAACATCTAAGCATCGGCTCCATCTGACGGACGCCCCCGAGTTCAATGTATTCCACAAGGCGGGCACGCTCATCATTATCTGTGGCAAGCATGCTGGACCGTTTGTGGAGGCCGACTGCTGGCTGGCTGCAGAGAACCTCATGCTGGCAGCATGCGCGAATGGTCTGGGCACTTGTGTCATTGGTTTTGCCGTGGAGGCCCTTAACACTGCGGAGTGGAAGACTGAGTTAAAAATTCCGAATGAAATGACCGTCATCGCGCCCATCATCATCGGAGTGCCTACTAGTGAGCCTCCAGCGACATCACGCAAGCCACCTGAAATACTCTTGTGGAAGTGATGCTATGGCAATGACCACGACGGTTCTGGTCTTCATTGGTGCCCGATTGTACTGAGACCTCGGGTCGTAGAACAGCTATGTGTTTTTGTGCAACGGCTAACTTCGCAGGTAGCGCCGTACTCGGTGCTGTCGGGGTGGCCACCCTCCTGGAGGTAAAACACCGTCGAGAACTTCTTTTCGCTGCCGTGCCAACTTTATTTGCAGTACACCAATTTACCGAGGGCATAGTCTGGCTTGGAGCCGATCATATCGTACCACCGAGTGTAGGATATGATGCTGGAGTCGCTTTCGCGCTTTACGCACAGGGTCTTTTGCCCTTTTTGTTGCCTTTGAGCGTCTTACTGATCGAACCAACTCCCCAAAAAAGGCGGCATATGCTTGGTTTTGTGGTTCTGGGCGGTGCGTTGTCCCTCTATATTTTATGGGGTCTTATCGCTGCCCCTTTGCACGTTTTTGTGCGCGGTCATACTATCGTTTACGACAACAAGTTTACCTCATCAATCCTGGTAGGGGGAGCATACTTGATTGCAACTTGCGGGGCCCTGTTGTTCTCGGGCTATCGCTATCTAGTCGTCTTCGGAATTCTTAATATCATCGGCTTGATCGCGGTGCTTGTTATCTACGCTTATGCCTTTACTTCGTTGTGGTGCGCTTATGCCGCAGCCATGAGCGTCATTATCTACTTTTTCTTTCGCCAAAGTCGCTCGAAGCGTCCCGCCACCTTTGCCTAAGTGCGTTGCGCTACTAACGAACAAGCGGGGGATGCGGACCAGCCGCTCGACATAGGGTGAAGACCCTATTCCAAGGATCTCGTACCAAACGTAAGTTTACTCCAAGGTTCTATTGAAATCGTTTCAAAATCTCATTTTCACCGGGTTGGTTGCCGCTGCTCTCTTTTGGCACGCTTCGGGACAAGTCTCTGGCGATGGAGCTTCTGCCAATTCAAACCCTCCGCCGACCTCTAAACCGAGTCCAACTGTCGTTTCATCTTCACATACGTCAGTCGATCCCAATCTCGGAACGCCGAGCACCTCTAACCCGCAACCTGTCGATTTACCGCTGTCTATGCCTGTTGTGTTTGTCATGGCATTTCTCCTCTCGATGTACTGGCGAAAGTTCGGAAACCAGCCCGGGGGCGACAAGGGTGAGGCACCTTCCCGTGTGCTCAAGAGCCTGATTCGAGAGGTCGAAGAGAGTTCTGGCTACACGAGAAACGACGCGCGAGCTAAAGCCAAAGCATGGCTGGTAGAGAACGTCACCTCGCTGGGCGAGAACGAGCTCTTCTTGGCAAAGGAACACTTTAATTATCTGCTTCCTCCAGATTGGGGAGTTAAAGCATAGGAGATCAAATCTCAAGGTCGCCCTTCCTTTGGCGCCATATCTCCGATCCGCAAACCATGGGGTTTTACTAAAGGTAATTGGGCCGCACGAGCGGCTATCTGCCCTTATGGGGTGTAGACCCCATAGAAAGACGGTATGCCCTGTCTTAAGGTGCAGTCTTCAAGTAAGTAACCAAGTAAGCCTCAAAATTATGACCGAATGCAACGCCGTAGTGGCCATCTACAAATCCCACAACGAAGCCGAAAGTGCAGTCAAGGAACTCCAGTCGTCTGGATTCAACATGAAACAATTGTCGATTGTTGGGCGCGACTACCAAACCGACGAGCATGTGCTCGGTTACTACAACACGGGGGATCGCATGAAATACTGGGGCGGATTGGGTGCCTTCTGGGGTTGGATCTGGGGCTTGCTGTTCGGTTCCGCTTTATTTTTTGTTCCGGGCGTCGGTCCTTTGGTCGCGGCTGGTCCAATCGTGGGTTGGATCGTCAGCGCGCTGGAAGGCGCGGTAGTGGTCGGTGGGGTTAGCGCGTTCGGGGCCGGTCTCTACAGTTGGGGTATTCCGCAGAACAGCGTGTTAAAATACGAGACAGAGATCAAAAATGGCAAGTTTGTGATTATTGCCCACGGGACAGAGAAGGAAGCGGCGCGTGCGCGGGAGATCATAAAAAGCAGCAACCCGGATTCGCAGGAGGATCATCTGCTTTCATCAACCAGCAAATAGATCCTTCCGATTCTGAAATAAGTGCCGTCTACGTGGGGGGATGAGACCCGGCGCGCAGAAATGAAACCCAATGCATTCAAAGTACCATGCCTGATCTCCCCTCCATTTTCCCCCTGACACCGATAGTAATCGGTATTGCGGCCGATCACGGAGGCTTCGAATTAAAACAATATCTGATCAATAGATTACGCGAATATGGTTACCAGTTCATCGATTTCGGTGACGAGCAGCCCAAGCCGGATGATGACTATCCCGATTTTATTGTGCCCCTTGCACGAGCTGTTTCCAGTGGGGAAGTGGAACGGGGCGTGGCCATCTGCGGTAGTGGCGTCGGGGCCTCGGTCGCCGCGAACAAGATCGCCGGGGTTCGGGCCAGTCTGATTCACGAAAACTTTTCGGCCCACCAAGGCGTCGAAGACGACGATCTGAACATGATCTGCTTCGGGGGACTGGTCATCGGGCATGCTCTGGCCTGGGAATTACTTCAAACCTTTCTCGCGGCGCGATTCAGCGGCGCTGAGCGTCACCGTCGCCGTCTGGCCAAAATCGCGGATTTGGAAAGCGGTGCGATTTAACTAATATGATTGAAACACCTCCCGATTTTCATCTTCACATCCGTCTTCCTGCTAAAATCGAAGGAATCGACCAGCTCACTGAACTGGCCCTTGACCTGCGTTCATCATGGAATCACGGTGCCGACAATCTATGGCGGCAACTGGACTCGACTCTCTGGGACTTAACGCAGAATCCCTGGGTCATATTGCAGACCGTCTCAAGAGATCGTCTTGAACAGAAGCTGGGAGATCCAGCATTTCAAAAGGAGATCGACGAACTTCTGAAGGCCAAACACGACGCGGAGGCAATGCCAGCATGGTTCCAGAAAAATCATCCTAATTCTGCTCTCACCTGCGTCGCCTATTTCAGCATGGAGTTCATGTTGAGCGAAGCTCTCCCGATTTACTCAGGCGGCCTGGGCAATGTTGCAGGCGATCAGCTCAAAGCCGCCAGCGACCTGGGCGTCCCCGTTATCGGATTGGGATTGCTTTATCAGCAGGGTTATTTTCGCCAGGTCATTGATAAAGACGGCGCACAACAAGCCCTATATCCGTACAATGATCCCGGACAGTTACCGATCAAGCCTTTGAGGCACCCGAGCGGCGAGTGGCTGCGGCTGGAAATCGCCTTACCGGGTTACTCGGTGTGGCTACGCGCCTGGGAGGTTCAGGTTGGCCGAAGAAAGCTTTACCTTTTGGATAGCAATGATGCCGCGAACTACCCCGCTCATCGCGGAATTACGAGCGAATTGTATGGTGGTGGTCCAGAACTGCGCCTCAAGCAGGAACTGCTGCTTGGCATTGGAGGGTGGCGCTTGCTTCGGGCACTCGGCATCCAACCGGATGTGTGCCACCTGAATGAAGGGCACGCCGCATTCGCGATCTTGGAACGGGCTCGCAATTTCATGGAAGATTTCGACAAGTCTTTTGAAATCGCGCTGACTGCAACCCGGGCCGGGAATCTCTTTACAACGCATACCGCCGTGGCGGCTGGCTTTGATCGTTTCACTCCGGCTCTCATTGAGCAATACCTTGGTAATTACGCGAAGAAGCATCTGGGAATTTCTTTGCGCGATCTCATGGCTCTAGGCCGCCAAAACCCGAACGACTCGACGGAGGGTTTTAACATGGCCTTTCTGGCTGTCAGGGGGAGCGGTGCGGTGAATGGCGTGAGCCGGTTGCACGGGAAAGTCAGTCGCAACTTGTTTGAGCCGCTTTTTCCACGCTGGCCCGAAGACGAAGTGCCCATCAGCCACGTGACCAACGGGGTTCACATGCCCACGTGGGACTCGGCCGCCGCCGATGAGCTTTGGACAAAAGCTTGCGGAAAGGACCGCTGGTTGGGGACAAAAGAGAACCTCGAGCACGACATTCGCGCCGTGTCCGATGCCACGCTTTGGCAGTTCCGGCTGGATGCGAATAAGTCTCTTGTCGAATACGCCCGCGAGCGACTGGCACGGCATTATGCGGCCGCCGGAGCTTCCTCCGAAACGGTTGAGCAGGCGCGGCATCTCTTCAATCCCAATACGCTGACTCTCGGTTTCGCGCGTCGCTTCGCCACTTATAAAAGGCCCAATCTTCTCTTGGAAGACCCGGATCGGCTACTTCGACTAATCTCCAATCCGCAGCGGCCCGTTCAATTGATCCTCGCGGGCAAGGCTCATCCAGCGGACAAGGCAGGACAAGCCCTGATCCAGAGATGGGTTCAATTCATTCGCCAGCCATCAGTCCGTCCACATGCGATTTTTCTGAGTGATTATGACATGCACCTCACCGAGCGTTTGGTCCAGGGGGTCGATGTCTGGATCAACACCCCCCGTCGACCATGGGAGGCCTGCGGTACGAGCGGCATGAAGGTTTTGGTCAACGGGGGCATCAACCTTTCGGAATTGGATGGTTGGTGGGCGGAAGCTTTTGTGCCTGACTTGGGTTGGGCGTTAGGTGATGGGAAGGAACGTGGGAATGATCCCGGATGGGACCGTGCCGAGGCCGAGAGGCTCTACGCTTCTCTCGAAAACGAAGTGGTCCCAGAATTCTATGACCGCAATGACCAGGGCATTCCAACGGCCTGGGTTGCCCGGATGAGGGAGAGCATGGCTCGGCTGACACCCCGCTTCTCAGCCGAACGAACGGTGCGCGAATACACCGATCAACACTATCTACCCGCCGCCAATGCGTACAACCTACGAAAAGTCGATAAAGGCAAAATGGGTAAGCAGATGGTCGATTGGCGGCGAAATTTACAACAGAAATGGCCTTCCATCCATTTTGGCGAAGTTAAGGCCGAGTCCCGGAACGGGCAGCATGTATTCGAGGCGCAGGTTTACCTCAATGATCTCGATCCCGGAGCGGTACGGGTTGAATTGTTTGCCAACCGTGGAGCGGATGGTAATCCCGTGCGATTTGAGATGAAGCGCATACGCGAACTTGCCGGAGCTACAGGCCTCTACCTCTACGATGGATTTGCCCCAGGAGATCGCCCTGCATCTGATTATACCGCTCGTATCATTCCTTACTTCGACGGGGTATCCGTGCCATTGGAAGACGTACAAATCGTATGGCAGAGATGATCCGAAACACGTGAATTCTTCGAGACATCATCGTCTGACGAAAAAAACACCATAGCCGGGGAACAGGTAGGGTTCCACCCCATAGCGCGGCTGTCCTCTCCTGAACTATCTTCCCTCCACTAAGACGCCAATCCCGTTCCGCATCATTTATCTTGGGTCGAAACTAAGGTTCTGTGCGGGAATAAAACCAAACCTACGGAGAAAATTAAAATGAGACAAACCAGTGCTTTCGGAACGTTGATATTCATTGTCATTTTGGGTGTTGGCGCAGCCATTGCCTATGCGGTGAATGGTATTGCCGGTAACGTGGCTGCTATCAGTGTCGCCATCGTTGCCTTTGTTGTGGCGGGCATCACTTCTTCCGCGATTCGGGTGGCCGATCAATGGGACAGGGCTGTCATCTTGCGGCTGGGGCAATTTCATGCCCTTAAGGGGCCGGGGTTGTTCTTCCTTATCCCGGTGATCGACACAATTCCTTATTGGATCGACACCCGGGTCATCACGACCGGCTTTAAGGCGGAAAAGACCCTGACAAAGGACACCGTGCCGGTCGATGTTGACGCCGTCTTGTTCTGGAAGGTTGTCGACCCGAAACGAGCGGCCTTGGATGTTGCAGATTATCAAAGCGCAATCGGTTGGGCCTCCCAAACCGCGCTACGCGATGTGATCGGCAAGACCATGCTTGGCGATATGCTGGAGGGCCGTGACAAAATCAGCGCCCTGCTCCGGACGATTATCGATGAGCGCACCGAACCTTGGGGTATTAACGTCATTTCCGTCGAAGTGAAGGACGTCTTGATTCCGCCGGGTTTGGAGGATGCGATGTCGATGCAAGCCCAGGCAGAAAGAGAGCGTCAAGCTCGCGTCATCCTTGGAGATGCCGAGAGGCAGATCGCGGAGAAATTCGAGGAAGCAGGCAAACATTACGAAAACAATCCGATTGCCTTCCATTTGCGTGCCATGAACATGCTTTATGAGGGTTTGAAGGAAAATTCCACCATCGTCATTGTTCCCAGCACCGCCGTGGAAAGCATGCAGCTTGGTGGTCTCGCCGGGATGACAGCGCTCAGCATGGGATTGGGACAGGAACGTGCGAACGGCGTTCTGCCGAACAACCTACCGCCACGTGCAAATGCTATTCCCGCAGACACGGACGGACATCAGGACGGGGCACTAAAGCTGCCGGCATGAGGTTTTGCTTCTCAGGGGATACGAAGCAACTACATGCCAGGGAGAGCAACCTTCAAATGAGGCGAGAAACCCATGATCGAACAAATGAGCGAGGGGATCAAAAACAATGTTGTGGCACTGTACGCCCATGGAATGATCAGCCACCAAGACTACGAACGGGTGGTGATTCCAACCGTGGAAGAAAAAATCAGGTTACACGCCAAAGTCCGGCTTCTTTTTGTTTTGGCTGATGATTTCGAGGGGTACACCCCCGAAGCCATGTGGGACGACACGAAAATCGGGCTGCAACATCTTACTGCATTTGAAAGGATCGCGGTGGTGACCAACTCCGTGTGGGTTAAAGAAGCCGTGCGTTTTTTTGGAGTTTTTGTGCCATGCCCGGTAAAAGTTTTCCCGAAAGAGGAAATTCAATCGGCTACAGCCTGGGCGAACGAATAGGCGATTCTCCCCCGCTCTATCCCATGATAATCACCGGACAGGCCGCCCGCATGAGTGGACAAGCATGAGCTCATCTCTCGTGGTTAAGCCTGTGGATGTCGCGGAGACTTTGGAAGCTGGGCATGTTCGAAAGGGAGTTCCATTACCAATGGGAACCCATGAGTTCGAGGGTGGCATTAACTTTTCCTTCTTTAGCCGTCATGCGACCCGCGTTTATCTGGAATTCTTTGATCGTCCCCAAGATGCAAAGGCCAGTCGGGTTATAAAGTTCGACCCGGCTTGCAATCACACCGGTGACATGTGGCATATATGGGTCGAGGCAATACAACCCGGCCAACTGTATGGTTACCGCGTGGATGGGCCCTATCATCCAACGGAAGGCCAACGCTTCAATGTTCACAAGCTTCTCCTTGATCCATTTGCCACTGCCATCTCTCGACTGCCAAACTGGAATTTTGATCCGGCTCACGGTTTCGATTCATTGGCCCCAAAACAAGACTCGGTGTGCTCAATTCAGGATGACGCCGGAGCCATGCCAAAAAGCGTGTTCACAGATGGAACTTTCGATTGGGGAAACGACCGACCGCTTAAGCATTCCTGGTCTAAAACCGTCATTTATGAAACCCACGTCCGGGGCTTTACCATCCATGCGAGTTCGGGCGTAAAGCACGCTGGCACCTATCAGGGACTCGTTGAGAAAATACCTTACCTTCAAGACTTGGGCGTGACTGCCGTTGAACTGATGCCGGTACAGGAGTTCAATGAAAATCAAGTCACTGCCATCCATCCGCAGACAGGACTAATCCTTCGAAACTACTGGGGCTACGATCCTGTGGCCTTCTTCGCGCCAAAGGCCTCCTACAGTAGCAACACAGGTTTGGGGCAGCAGAAAATCGAATTCAAAGATATGGTAAAGGCGTTTCACGCCGGAGGAATTGAAGTGATTCTCGACGTCGTCTTCAATCACACGGCAGAGGGCGACGAACTTGGTCCGACACTTTGCTTCCGAGGGATGGATAACGTGATTTTCTACACGCTCGAGGGGGACAAGCGGTATTACAAAGATTTCACCGGAACAGGTAATACGATCAACGCCAACCATCCGGTGGTCCGCGACTATATCCTGACTGCGCTACGATATTGGGTGATTGAGATGCACGTGGATGGTTTCCGGTTTGATCTGGCATCGGTTCTTGGCAGGGATGGTTCTGGCAATCTTTTGGCTAATCCACCTCTCCTGGCTCGGATCGCCGAAGATCCGATTTTGAGAGATGTGAAACTAATTGCCGAGGCTTGGGATACGGCGGGCGCGTACCAAGTAGGCAGCTTCTCGGAACGGCGTTGGGCTGAGTGGAACGGGCAGTACCGCGATGACATCCGACGTTTCTGGCGAGGTGATAGCGGGATGCTCGGTCGTTTCGCCAGTCGCATCTGTGGAAGTTCTGACATTTACGCCAATTCAGGCAAAGGTCCCGAAAGCAGCATCAATTTCCTTACCTGTCATGATGGGTTTACCCTTAATGACCTGGTCAGTTATTGCGCCAAACACAACGAAGCCAATGGCCAAAACAACCATGACGGCTCGAACGATAATTTTAGTCAAAACAACGGGGCAGAGGGGCTCAGTATGGACCCGGCAATAGAGGGGTTAAGGAATCGCCTAATTAAAAATTTCTTACTGACCCTGTTCATTTCGCGTGGTGTTCCCATGCTGCTTGGCGGTGACGAATTTCGCCGAACGCAAAGGGGCAATAATAACGCCTATTGCCAAGACAACGAAACGAGCTGGTTCAACTGGCAAGATATGGATCAGCATATGGAGATTCATCTTTTCACCCGTGCCATGATCGCTTTTCGCCGGGATCATCCGGTTCTTAGCGAGGAGAGGTTCTACACCGACGCGGAAATCGACTGGTTTAGTCCTCAAGGCAGACTGCCAAACTGGGCTGATCCCGAACGCAAGGAGCTCGCCTGCCTTATTCATGAAAATGAAAAAGACAGGCTTTACCTAATGTTCAATTCGGGTAATGCAACGAGCACTTTTACGCTCCCAGGGCTGCCCTCTAATTATCGATGGCGTCTTGCGATAGATACGTTTCGTTCGGTACCGCTGGATCTTGCCGCAGCTAAGCAGGAAGAGCTTCCGACTCTTTCACTCCATTATCAACTCGAACCCCGTTCCAGTGCGGTAGCCGTGTTGCGGCAGATTTGATCCAGATCGGAATGGGGTGAACACCCCATGGCGAGTCTTCGCTTGCCCGAGCAAAATATGAATTGCCAGAGGCAGCCCCCCAACCAACAAACTATTATGTTAACCAAAGCCTATTCACTGATTAGTTACCGTTTGGACAGCCTCGACGGCGGGATCGGAAAGGTAAAAGACTTCTACTTTGATGACCAGTTCTGGGCAATCCGCTATCTAGTCGTAGACACAGGCGAGTGGCTTCCCGGCAGGCAAGTGCTACTTGCACCACATGCGGTGTCCAGAGTGAATAATGCGACCGACCTTATTACTGTGGGTTTAACAAAGAAGCAGATCGAAGACGGTCCCTCTTTAGCAGACCACAAGCCGGTATCCCGGCAATTCGAAGACGATTACTACTGTCACTATGGATGGGCCCCATATTGGGTGGGGGCTCTCTCTGGTGAGTCTTCGTATCCCAACAGCTCGCGTGAGTCAGACAACGGTGTGAGAGCCATGCAAGCGGAGAACCGCGCTGATCGACATCTACGGAGCACTCACGAAGTAAGTAAATACTCCATCCATGCAAAAGATGGCGAAATTGGCCACGTGGAGGACTTTATTATCGATGACGACACTTGGAGGATACGCTATCTGGAGGTTTGTACGAATAACTGGTGGGCGGGAAAGAAGGTCTTGATTTCGCCGCAATGGATAGAGCGGATTAGTGTCTCCAATTCAGAAGTTTTTCTCAGTCTTTCCCGCGAGGAGATCAAACAATCTCCGGAATACACGGACGAAGCTCTGCTCAATCGGGATTACGAAGACCGTCTTTATAAACATTATCATCGCCCCGGATACTGGCTCAAAGAACTTATGACCAAGGGCTCGGTCGTTTTGAACGAAACGGTATTCTGACCAAAGGTTAGCGAATCAGTAGTCCGCCGGAAGCACCCTTATCGGCCCGCTACAAAACGATATACTCACGATACCAAGGGAATTGTCTCAAGCTAGGCGGGTACCCGATAGGAGATGTGCCGCCGGTTCATCGCAATCCAGCCCGGCTTCGACGAATTGATTGATGGCCATGGCACGATACCTTTGTCAGGGGTTGATCGGCTGAAGGACTTTGGGCTTACGAACTCTTTTGGTTGGAGATTCTGCGTTTGGAATTTCTCCCCCATCAGTTTCCCATCGTTGAATCGCCCGCTCTTTCATGGTCCTGGTATCGCCAAGGGGTAAGTGGGGTGATAATTCCAGCATTTCGTGGGAAAAGGCGTTCCATAGCGCGATGACGGGGACCTTCGGATGGTCGGGGTCGTAGCCGAGAATACTAAGGGATGCGGTGCCCAGAATGAAATGAGGCCCTTCGATGACCGGTAGTCCGATCCACCTAGCCGCGAGCACGCAACCAAACTGCCCGTGTGAAAACAAGGCGATCTTTCCGTCGAGAGTGCGAAGAAAAGCGATGAGACGGTCGGCACGATCAGAAATTTGGCCAGGCATTTCACCCCCGGGGCAGCCATCGCGAAAGATATTCCAATTCGGTCGCTCTTTGCGAATGTCCGCCGTGCAACCTCCTTCGTAGTCGCCATAGTTCCACTCAGCCAAATCAGGTTCGATTTTAATAGCCGCATTCGAGGTAACCAGAGCGCATGTACGCTGGGCACGTTGACTCGGGCTGCTGAAAGTACGGTCGAATTTCGTTCCACTTAGGTGCTTGCCGAGTTGGCGTGCCTCTTCTTCGCCATGTTCGGTCAAAGGAATATCGGTTCGACCGGTGTGCTGGTGAGTGAGCGACCAGGTGGTTTCGCCGTGACGAACGAGGTAAAGATGAAGAGCCATCGCGAGTTCAAGTTGGCTGGCTATTATTTTGGGAAATCGGCCCCGCGAGAAACCTTTTCCCAAGTCGAAAACTCTTTGCGCAGAACTTCGAGTTTCGCCGTTGCGGCCTCATATGCGTCGTTGCCTAGGAGAAGATGGTGTGGAGGATTCGGAGATTCGATGGCTTTCACGATAGCCTGAACGGCACGGACCGGATCGCCCGGTTGATTTCCGGAGATGGCACGGAGTTCTTTGCGGGCTGCTCCTGCCGTTGTCGCATAATCGGCAATTTGCAGCTTGCTTTCGTTAGCCGAACGACCGGCCCAATCGGTCCGGAAGCCGCTTGGCTCGACGACCATTACTTTAATGCCGAGCGGTGCAACTTCCTGCGAGAGCGCTCCAGATAAGCCCTCGACCGCAAACTTTGTCGCATTGTAGTAGCCGACCGCCGGAAAGGAACAAAGTCCAGCAATGGAGGAGAAATTGATGATGAATCCGTGACGATGTTTACGCATACTAGGAAGCGCAGCATGAATCATTCGACTGAGGCCGAAAAAATTAATCTCAAACATGCGGCGGACTTGATCTTCTTCGCTCTCTTCTACGGCCGCAAAATAGCCGATGCCGGCATTGTTCACGAGGACGTCAATCCTACCGAACTTGGCCTCGGCAGTTTTGATACTCGCTGTGATTTCGTCCTGGTCGGTGACATCAAGCTTGAGCACCAAAGTATGACCCTCGTCTTCCAGATCTTTCACTTCAGCTGGTTTACGAGCAGTTACGACCGTGCGATAGCCGAGATCAAGGAGATATTTGGAGAGATGACGACCGAAGCCGGTCGAGCAACCGGTTATAAACCAAACGGGCTTTTCAGAGATTGCTGATTTGCTGCTTGTTGTTGCCATGGTGTTGTTTCTTTACGGAGGTTGCGGCTGTCGATTTGAATGCGCCAAAGCTCCATCTGTTTGGATTCGGCGAGTACTTCGGCAGTTAGATCTGCTATCGCAATTACCTTACGTAAAGACACCACGCGCTTCTATGGGGTGTACACCCTATAGGCATTCCCCTTCGTTGCGTTACTTTGGGCCTATGACATCAACTTCCACCAAGCTCCTGGCTTTCGCCTCGATGGTTTCCCTCTTCTCCTTCGCGCCTGATTTGCGTGCGGCAGACATGCACGAGCGAATTCAAACCGCCACTCAAATTCTCGAACAAAAGCAGGGCTCGGATGAACCGATCCCGGCAGATTTGCTGAATCACGCCAAAGGAGTTGCCATTTTTTCGTTAACCAAAGCTGGTTTGGGAATTGGTGGTCAAGGCGGTGAGGGTATCGTCGTTTTGCGTCTTGGAGATAAGGCCGTGAGCACATGGTCAGCTCCTTCCGCGTTCAATCTTGGCGGCGGCAGTCTGGGCGCTCAGATTGGATTTACTGAGGTCCGTTATATCGTTGTATTGAATACGGATGATGCCGTTAGGCATTTTATCAGCAAGGGGAAGGTGAATTGGGATGCAATGGCGACGGGAACTGCCGGTTCCGATACTGGAACGGC
The DNA here is from genome assembly GCA_903863295.1 of uncultured Verrucomicrobiota bacterium. Taxonomy (GTDB): domain Bacteria; phylum Verrucomicrobiota; class Verrucomicrobiia; order Methylacidiphilales; family UBA1321; genus JABDGH01. The sequence goes on from CAIPBM010000007.1 coordinate 20,786, forward strand.
AAAAGTCTCAACATCCGAACTCAAACGGCGGTCGGTAATTGTCTACAAAGACTCGGCTGGCATTTTTGGTGGCGCAACCTTGGGTGGCACCTCCGTCGAGCGCAAGGATGCGATTAACCAGCAGGCGTACGGGAACAACGTCCACACCAGAAATATTTTAGACGGCAACGTCCCAACGCCCAAATCGGCTGCCCGCCTGTACACCCTTCTTGACGGCAAAGTATCCTGAGAAGATAGGGATCCCAACTGTCTGCGGGAAGCCACGATAACCTTGCCTTTCCCCTTACCGATTAAGAAACCATGCCCCAAGGCGACAAATCTACCTACACGGACAAACAGAAGCGTCAAGCCGCTCACATCGAAGTAGGCTACGAGAAAAAGGGTCTCAGCACAAAAACGGCTGAGGCCCGGGCTTGGGCTACCGTCAACAAGCTCTCGGGTGGTGGAAAGAAGAGCGGGTCTGGGCGCAAATCGAAGATGATTAACTAGTATCGGCATGAAGCCCCCTCTTCCTGCTTCGCGCCAAGATCTCGCGCCTGATGTGTTGTTTGAGGGCCGCTTTCTCAGAGTCAAAAGAAAAGACGGTTGGGAGTATGTCGACCGTTGCAAAACAAGCGGAGTGGTTGGGATCTTGGCCATCACAGATCATCGTGAGCTTATTTTGGTGGAGCAGTTTCGCGTTCCCGTAAACAAGCGGGTCATTGATATTCCTGCCGGACTTGTTGGAGATATCGCCGGTAAAGAAACCGAAACCCCGGTCGAAGCCGCGAAACGCGAATTGCTCGAAGAAACCGGGTATGACGCCCAGCGGATGGAATACCTCTCAGAGGGACCTACCTCGGCCGGACTTTCGACCGAGCTGATCACCCTTTTCCGCGCGGGTGACTTGGAAAAGGTTTCCAAAGGTGGCGGGGACGAATCTGAGAACATTCAGGTTCATGTTGTGCCCTTAGCGGAACTGAAATCATGGACTGAAGCCAGGCGACAGGAAGGCTGCCTCGTCGATTATAAGGTCTTTGCCGCCCTTTATCTCGAGATCAGTTGACTCCCCACTGCCCTCCAATGCGTATCTCACGAAATCGCTCATGGGGCTAACACCCCATAACCGTCGCGCGATTTCGCGGTATAAAAATAGGACTGCTTTGAGAGCCCGATAAAAAGACAAGGAGTAGTCCATGACATCAGATAAGCCCTACATCCTGACCATCAATGGAGGTTCATCCAGCATTAGGTTTGCTCTTTACCAGGTCGAGGCATCACTGGAGAAAGCACTCTCGGGAAAGATTGATCGGATCGGTCTAAGCGGCACCACTCTGACATTCCATGACGCAGCTAGTAACCAGCAAGGTAGTCTCAAACTCTCCGCTTCCGATCACAAATCGGCGGCCAATTTCCTGATCGATTGGCTCGAAAAGTTAGATAGCTTCCCGTCCGTTCGAGCGGTGGGACACCGCGTGGTACACGGCATGCATCACACCGAGCCCGAGTTGGTCAGCCAGCAATTGCTGGACGAGCTAAATCGCATTAGGCCATACGACCCCGATCATCTGCCCAGCGAGATTGAGCTGATTGAGACGTTTCGTCAGCGGCATTCCCAACTTCCCCAAGTGGCCTGTTTTGACACGGCATTTCACCAGACCATGCCGCGTGTGGCCAAGCTGCTTCCGATTCCAAGACGATTCGAGGCCAAAGGAATTCAGCGCTACGGCTTTCATGGTTTGTCCTATTCGTATCTGATGGAGGAACTTGCGCGCATCGGGGATCCCTCGGCAACGGCTGGCCGCGTGCTCCTCGCACATCTCGGCAACGGAGCCAGTTTGGCCGCCGTGCGCGACGGCAAAAGCATCGATACCAGCATGGGGTTTACTCCGACGGCGGGCCTCGTGATGAGCACCCGTTCAGGCGATTTGGATCCCGGAGTGGCACCTTATCTGGCGCGAACCGAACAGATCGACACGAAACAGTTCTACGACATGGTCAACCACAAGTCCGGTCTGCTCGGCGTTTCGGAGACCAGTTCCGACATGAGAGACTTGCTCTCGCAGGAACACAACGATGTTCGAGCAGCTGAAGCCGTGGCGCTATTTTGCTATCAGGCAAAAAAGTGGATTGGTTCTTACGCCGCTGCACTTGGTGGATTGGATACTCTCGTCTTCGCGGGAGGCATCGGCGAGAACGCACCGGCTGTCCGCAAGCGTATTTGTGAGGGCTTAGGGTTCCTCGGCCTTGAACTGGATGAGACACGCAACGCTAAGACTGCAGATGTGATTTCAACCGAAGCCAGCAGGATCACGGTTCGAGTTATTCGCACCGACGAAGAGCAAATGATTGCCCGTTCGGTTTCACGTACCTGCGCAGCGATCCTGAAGCGGTAAATAAGCGTGCGACCCACACCTTACAATAAATTATGAAAGCCACCCAACTACTGCATAACCTGGGCCAGAGCCTCTGGCTGGACAACATCACACGCGATCTGCTCAACAGCAGCACGCTCAAACACTACATCGACGAACTTTCGGTAACGGGGCTAACCTCGAACCCAACGATTTTTGATCACGCCATCAAAAACAGCTCCGCTTACGATGATGCGATCCGCGAGGAACTAGGGAGGGGCAGGACGGGCGAGAGTCTCTTTTTCGATTTGGCGCTCGACGACCTCACCCGGGCCGCCGACCTGTTCCGTCCGATCTATGACCGCACAAACGGTGTGGACGGATGGGTCTCGCTGGAGGTTTCGCCACTACTGGCCTATGATACGTCTGGCACCATCAAGGCCGCCAAGGAACTTTCCGAGCGGGCAGGACGCCCTAATCTGTTCATCAAGATTCCGGGCACCAAAGAAGGGTTGCCAGCCATTGAGGAGTCGATTTTCGCGGGCATTCCGATTAACGTAACGCTGCTCTTTTCGCGCGAACAGTACGTCGCTGCGGCCAGCGCCTACCAGCGGGGCATCGAACGGCGCATTGCCGCCGGCCTCAATCCCCAAGTCGGCTCCGTGGCCTCGATGTTCATCAGCCGTTGGGATGCTGCGGTGGCGGACAAGGTTCCAGAGGCCTTAAAGAATCGACTCGGCATCGCGGTGTCCGGTCGCATTTACAAGGCCTACCTCGATTTGTTGAGAAGTCCCCGGTCTCGGCGCACTCTCAATGCCGGTGCCCGGTATCAACGACTGCTCTGGGCCAGCACCGGCACTAAGGACCCCAAAGCGTCTGACACGCTCTATATCAAGGCGCTCGCCACTCCCTTCACCGTGAACACCATGCCCGAGGGAACATTGAAAGCCTTCGCCGACCACGGCGAGCTCGGCCCGATTATGCCTGCGGACGGCGGAGATTGTGAAAAGGTTTTGGGGCATTTCGCCGAGGCAGGTGTAGATGTGGACAGCTTGGCCGATCAACTCCAGGACGAGGGCGCAAAGTCGTTCGTGAAGTCTTGGAACGAACTGATGACGGTAATTGCTTCCAAGAGTAAGGCGCTTACGAAAGCGGCCTAAGTAAGCGGGCTATTCACGGACCTCATGGGGTGTTGACCCCATTTCTTACTTGGTTTCCGAAGCTAAAGTTAAGGGAGTAATCACCGCCAAGATTGAAATTAACCCCCAAGGATTGACCATGCACGCGAACGCCAAGACGCTTACCCCCGACCTGCTCCAGAAAATGAACGCCTACTGGCGTGCCGCCAACTATCTGTCGGTCGGACAAATTTACCTCTACGACAATCCGCTACTTAAGGAGCCACTTAAACTATCCCATGTAAAGCCATTGGTAGTGGGTCATTGGGGGACGACGCCGGGGCAGAACTTCATCTATCTGCATCTAAACCGAGTCATCAAGAAATACGACCTCGACATGTTTTACGTGGCTGGCCCCGGTCACGGCGGCCCGGCCATCGTGGGCAACGTCTATCTTGAGGGTACCTGGAGTGAGATTTATCCGAACGTGACTCAGGACGAGGCTGGGTTGCAAAAGCTCTTCAAGCAGTTTTCATTTCCCGGTGGCATTTCCAGCCATGTCGCGCCGACAACGCCGGGCTCGATTCACGAAGGCGGTGAACTGGGCTATTCGCTCAGCCATGCCTTCGGCGCAGCGTTCGACAATCCTGGGCTGATCGTCGCCTGCGTTGTCGGTGACGGCGAATCGGAAACGGGGCCGCTTGCGACCGCCTGGCAGTCCAACAAATTACTCGATCCGATCACGGACGGAGCCGTACTGCCCATTCTCCATCTCAACGGTTACAAGATCAGCAACCCGACCATCCTTGCCCGCATTGAGCCTGAGGAATTAGAGCAATTTTTCCGAGGCTGCGGCTGGTCGCCTATCTTTGTAGAGGGTGATGAGCCGGAAAAGATGCATGAACTGATGGCGACAGCAATGGAAAGAGCCATTGATGGAATTAAACAAATTCAACAGAACGCCAGAGAACACAATGATGCTTCGCGTCCGCGCTGGCCGATGATCGTGCTGCGATCACCCAAAGGGTGGACCGGGCCCAAGGTCGTCGATGGCTTACAAATTGAGGGAACGTTCCGGGCGCATCAAGTCCCGCTCCTGGTTGATGGGGAGCATCCGGATCACGTCCAGCTCTTGGAGAACTGGATGAAGAGCTACAAGGCCGAGGAACTTTTCGATGAAAGCGGCCGTCTCAGGCCTGAATTGGCGGAATTAGCCCCCAAAGGTGATCGCCGGATGGGTGCGAATCCTCATGCCAATGGCGGAATCCTGCTCCGCGATCTGTGCATGCCGGACTTTCACCAGCACGCAGTGCATGTGCCTTCTCCTGGTGCGGTTGATGGGCAGGACACTCTCGTCTTGGGTAAATTCCTTCGCGACGTGGCGAAGCTAAATCAGGATCATCGCAACTTCCGTGTCTTTGGACCGGATGAAACGCTCTCTAATCTGCTGGGCGCAGTCTTTGAAGTCACCAACCGGCAGTGGGACGCTCGGGAGGTCAAGAACGACGAATTCCTGGCACCTGCTGGACGCGTACTGGATTCGATGCTCAGCGAGCACCAGTGCGAAGGCTGGCTGGAAGGCTATCTGCTGACGGGACGGCACGGCCTGTTCAACAGCTACGAGGCGTTTATTCGTATCGTCGATTCGATGTTCAGCCAACACGCAAAATGGCTGAAGGTAACAGCGGAATTGCCCTGGCGGCGGAAAATCGCGTCGCTGAACTATCTGCTCGCTTCCCACGTTTGGCAGCAGGACCACAACGGATTCACCCATCAGGATCCCGGATTTATTGATCATGTCATCAACAAGAAGGCCAGCATCGTGCGCGTTTATTTGCCGCCCGATGCGAACTGTCTTCTTTCCGTATTCGATCATTGCCTCCGCAGTCGGCATTACGTCAACGTGGTCGTGGCGGGCAAACACGCCTTACCGCAATGGCTCACCATGGACGAAGCCGTGGTGCATTGCACCGAAGGCATTGGCATCTGGCAGTGGGCTAGCAATGACCAGAACGTCGAACCGGACGTCGTGATGGCTTGCTGCGGCGACACACCTACGCTGGAGATTTTGGCCGCTACTTCCATTCTGCGCCAGCACCTGCCCGATCTTAAAATCCGGGTGATCAACGTGGTCGATTTGATGAAACTGGAATCCGCCAGCGAGCACCCGCACGGATTAAACGAGACGGACTACGACTCTCTGTTTACCAAGGATAAGCACATCATCTTTGGGTTTCATGGTTACCCATGGCTGGTGCACCGGCTGACTTATCGCCGGACCAACCGCAATCTGCACGTTCGTGGCTATATCGAGGAGGGTACGATCACGACCGCCTTCGACATTCGCGTGCAGAACAAGCTCGACCGTTTTCACCTCGTGCAGGATGTGGTGGATCGCGTGCCAAACCTGGGAACCAAAGGGGCCTACCTCAAGCAGATGATGCAGGACAAGCTCATCGAGCATAAGGTCTACATTGATCAGCATGGCCAGGATTTGCCTGAGATCCGAAATTGGAAGTGGGGCAACTCCAAGTGAGTGCGCTGACGCTCATTGAAACAGCGAAGGCGCTGGTCGCCGATGACAAGGGGCTGCTGGCGATGGATGAAAGCAATCCCACTTGCAACAAGCGGTTTGCGGCCTTGGGTATCCCGCAGACCCACGAGGCCCGTCGAGCCTATCGAGAGTTGATTGTCACTACGCCAAACCTCGGGGAGTGCATTAGTGGGCTGATTCTTTATGACGAAACGATTCGCGAGGCAAAGAAGGATGGCACCCCGTTTCTGAAAATCATTGTCGATGCGGGAATCATACCGGGCATCAAAGTCGATACTGGGGCGAAGGATATGGCAGGTCATCCCGGTGAGAAAATTACGGAAGGTCTCGACGGGCTACGTGAGCGTCTAAAGGAATACGCTCAAATGGGAGCCCGTTTCGCCAAATGGCGGGCGGTGATTACCATCGGTCCGGGCATTCCCAGCCGGGGTTGCATCGAGGCCAATGCCCAGGCACTTGCTCGCTACGCGGCGTTGTGCCAGGAAGCCGGGCTCGTTCCCATCATCGAGCCGGAGGTGCTGATGGAGGGCGAACACACCATGGCGCGATGTTGTGAAGTAACGGAGGAAGTCCTGCGAACCGTTTTCGACGAGATCTATGAGCAGCGTGTCATGCTGGAAGGCCTGATTCTAAAGCCCAATATGGTGCTTCCCGGATTGGCCTGTCCTCAGCAGGAAGTGGTGGATGTGGTTGCCGATGCGACGGTGAAGTGTCTCTTGCATGCCGTTCCTGCTGCCGTGCCGGGGATTGCTTTCTTATCGGGCGGTCAATCAGGCGAATTGGCCTCCGCCCGGTTGGATGCCATGAATGTTCGATTCAGAAAGCGACTTCCCTGGGCTCTCGCGTTCTCTTTCGCCCGCGGCATTCAGCAGCCTGCTATGGAGATTTGGCGAGGTCAGGAAACTCGCGTCCATTTGGCACAGGAGGCCCTTCTCTATCGGGCCAAGTGCAATCGAATGGCCCGTCGTGGTGAGTATCCTGCGGCTATGAAAGGGAACTCCACAGCAAGTGCATCACGTTGCGACGCATCCTCCAATTTAGTGAGCACTAACTAGGAAACGACTATGCGCCAGAAATTCATCATTGGTAATTGGAAAATGCACACCAATGCGGACGAAGCCGGACGGTTGGCCAAGGCCATCGCGGTTGGCGTGGGCACGGAAGACCGCGTATGCGTCGCGGTTTGTCCGCCTTTTCCTTACCTCGCACTCGTCGCGTCAAATTTAAAGGGCAGCAGTGTGGCCTTGGGCGCGCAGAATCTCTACCCCGAAAAGGAAGGCGCATTCACCGGCGAGGTCAGCCCGACGATGCTCCTCGATCTCGGCTGCAAGTTCGTCATCCTCGGACATAGTGAACGACGTCAAAAACTAGGGGAATCCAATGGGTTTATCAACCAGAAGGTACATGTTGCCTTAGACGCTGGCCTCAATGTGATCTTATGCGTTGGCGAAACGCTGGAGCAACGCGAGGCCAATCAGACCACGGAGGTGCTTGAACAGCAGATCATCCTGGGTTTGGCAGCTCTTTCAGCCGATTCCTTGCCTCGGCTAAGTATCGCGTACGAACCGATTTGGGCCATCGGCAATACCGGACATCACGCCACTCCTGAACAAGCGGAGATGGAGCATATCGTGATCCGAAAGCGCCTTGCTCAAATGTTCGGGAAGCCGGCCCAGTCGGTGGTTATTCAGTATGGAGGCAGTGTCAAACCAGAGAACGCCGCCGCGCTGCTCAGTCAACCTAACGTGGACGGTGCCCTCATCGGCGGAGCCAGTCTGAAAGCCGAGCAATTTCTCGCCATTGTCCAAGTTGCGATCAAGCAAACGCAAACGGATGTAAAAGCGAAATGAGAGCTATGTCGCAATCCATTGACGAATCCGAATGCTGGACCGACTAAGATGACTGAAATTCCTCTGTATCCCTTGCGCTTTGACCCGATCTACCAATATCGGCTTTGGGGTGGTCGGCGTTTGTCCGATTTGTTGTCGACTCCGCTTCCGGGCAATGGGCCCATCGGCGAAGCTTGGATCTTAAGCGACCGCGATGACCATCCCAGTCTTGTTGCCGAAGGGCCGCTCAAAGGGGCAACAATAGCTCAGCTCCTCAAGCGATCACCTGAACAGATGCTCGGGAAGCTAGCGGGACATTTTACCCGATTCCCTTTGCTGTTGAAGTTCCTCGATGTGACTAAGGGACTCTCGGTTCAAGTACATCCATCGGACGCTCACAAGGAACTCATTCCCGCAGGTGATACGGGAAAAACCGAAGCCTGGGTCGTTTTGGAGAAAGGGCCCGAAGCTCGTATTTACGCGGGCCTGAAACCGGAAACCACGGCCAGCGTTATGAGGCAAGCGATTGACGACGGAACACTCGCGGATCGTTTGGCCAGCTTCACGCCCGAACCTGGCGAATGTGTGTTGATTCGGGCTGGTACGGTTCATTCATTGCGGGACGTCGTGGTTTTCGAGGTCCAGGAAAACAGCGATGTGACCTTCCGTCTTTACGACTGGGACCACATCGATCCCCAGACTCATCAACGAAGACCTCTGCAAGTCGATCAGGCGATGGATTGCATCAATTTTACGCAAGGTGCAATCCAGCCAGTTACGCCCCAAGTGCTGGAGGGAGATCCCGTCCATCGGGAAACTTTCATTCGTTGCGACCACTTTGGGGTCTATCGAGTCAGCGGAGAGTTCCCATTTACAACGGGTAGCTCGGAAACGTGTTCTGTGCTGGTGTGCGTCGAGGGCAAGGGCGAACTGGAGCATGCCGGAGCCAATTATCTTTTCGACAAAGGCGACGCGCTGCTTTTGCCTGCCGCAGTCGGAGCGTGCTTCTGTCGTCCGAATGGCACCGTCACTTTATTGGAGGTTTCTCTTCCGGAGATTTCATAACCCATGAAAAAACTCATCGTTTTTGACTTGGACGGTACGCTGGCTGAAAGCAAGGCATCCATTGACACGGAGATGGCTACCTTGCTCGATTCGCTCCTCAAAATCACCAAGGTGTCCGTTATTTCCGGTGGTGCTTGGTCACAATTCGAAAAACAAGTGCTGGCTCACCTTTCCCATGACGAGCGCCTGAAGAACCTGTCTCTCCTGCCGACCTGCGGTACCAAGTTCTACAAATATGATTCGAAATGGGAACTTCTCTATTCGGAGGATTTCACCGCAGCGGAAAAAAAGAAGATCCTTGCCTCATTGCAGCAGGCAGCCGAGACACCTAATTTAAAACCCAAAAAAACTTGGGGTGAGCTGATTCAAGACCGGGGTAGCCAAATCACATTCTCCGGCCTGGGGCAGAAAGCTCCCCTGGAAGAGAAGAAGAAATGGGATCCTGACTTTAGCAAACGACAGAAGATCAAAACTCTGCTCGACAAACTTATCCCGGAATTTTCTGTGCGACTCGGTGGCACGACATCCATCGACGTCACCCAGCACGGCATTGACAAGGCTTATGGAATTCGAAAATTGCGAGACGTTCTAGGTATTTCCATTTCGGAGATGATTTTTATCGGCGACGCCGTGTTCCCGGGCGGGAACGACTATCCGGCCAAACAGGCTGGCGCTTTATCCATCCGCGTGAAAGACCCCCACGAGACCAAGAGAGTCGTTGAAGCCATTATCGCTTGTCTGGAGGAAAATTGACTAATCCCTTCCAATTGCGTCGCATGGGTATGCTCATGGAGCCGGAACCCGGCAACCCGCAGGAGAGCGAAGGCGTGTTGAATCCGGGAGTCGCGCGTGCTCCCGACGGAAAGCTATACCTCTTTCCGCGAATCGTGGCAGAGGGCAACTATTCGAGAATTGGCATTGCCGAGGTTCATTTCAATGAGGTCGGCGACCCGTGCAGCGTTGAACGCCTTGGCATCGCACTCGAGCCGGAAGCTGATTACGAAAAGACCTCGCATGGCGGCGGTGGTTGCGAAGATCCGCGCATCACGTTCGTGGAACCACTCCAGCGCTATGTGATGACTTACGCAGCGCTATCGTCCATGGGACCACGGATCGCCTTCGCCATTTCGGACGATTTATTTCACTGGAAGCGACTAGGTCTCGCGACTTTTGCTCCATATAACGGTATCGATTTCATCCATGTGGACAACAAGGACGCCAGTCTGTTCCCCATCGCGATTGCCAACCATTGCGGAAAGATGCAGATGGCCCTCCTGCATCGCCCTCTTTTCCCAGGCACCCGACCAGAAGAAACAGCCTGTCAGGAGGGGCCTCGCCAAGTGGATTTGGACCATGAAAGTATCTGGATTTCCTACTGTCCCATGCCTCCGCTGGGTGGCGAACCGAAGCATTTGGGTTTATTCAATTCACATCATCGCCTGGCCGCCCCGGTTGCTCCCTGGGCACGATTGAAAATCGGTGCGGGAACTCCCCCGGTCCTGACCCGGCACGGCTGGATGATCATTTATCACGGTGTAAGCGAAATGGCCGGATCGACCACTAAAGCACACCATTTGTGCTATTCCGCCGGAGTGATGATTCTATCGGAAAAACATCCGCACGAAGTGCTCTATAGGTCGGCGGAACCGATCTTGACTCCAACGCTCCCCCAAGAGCGCATCGGAACGATAGGCAACGTCGTCTTCCCAACCGGCATTGACCGTCGTAACGATCTTGGTTCACCAGACCGCTTCGATGTTTATTACGGCATGGCCGACAACCGCATCGGTGTGGCCCGGCTCGATGTGCCGGATTCCTTGCCGTCGGGAGGAGTTGCCGCCCAGCCCACAGGGAAGGTGTAAGATTCCCGTAGCGGGCATCTCAAATCGCAAAGGCACATATGGATCCCACTACCAAGAAACCGACGACAACAGACTTAAAGCCCGGAGCGAAGCCTGAGTCCAAGGACGATTTGAAATCCATCCCAATGGCGGAGGTGGAGAAGAAGTTAGGTACATCGCCGGATGGGCTCACCCAGGCCGAAGCAACGAAACGGTTAGACCAATATGGTCCGAATGAGCTTGAGGCGAAAAAATCCAATCTCATTCTCAAGTTTCTCTCTTATTTTTGGGGTCCGATCCCATGGATGATCGAAATCGCCGTTATTCTGTCCGCTGCTGCAAGGCACTGGCCAGATTTCTTTATCATTCTCGTTTTGCTTCTGTCGAACGCTGTCGTGGGATTTTGGGAAGAAAAGCAGGCGGGCGACGCCATTGCCGCTCTTAAGGCCAAGCTGGCGATCAAGGCTCGGGTCAAAAGAGATGGGAAGTGGATAAATCCGGCGGCGCGTGACCTAGTGCCAGGTGACGTCATCCGGCTACGTCTAGGGGATGTTGTCCCAGCGGATGCGCGGTTGCTCGACGGCGACGAAATCTCGCTCGATCAATCCGCATTAACAGGGGAGTCGCTGCCCGCGACGCGCAAATCTGGCGAAGCAGTTTTCTCGGGATCGATTGTCCGCCGGGGTGAAATTGGCGCGTTGGTTTATGCCACCGGTACTAAAACCTATTTTGGCAAGACAGCTCAGTTGGTAGAAACGGCCGTCACCGTGAGCCACTTTCAGAAGGCCTTGCTGAAGATAGGCAATTATCTGATCGTTTTGGCAGCGGTGCTGGTTGCGGTCATCATCACGGTCGCGATCTTTAGAGGGGATCCCATTCTCGATACGCTCCAGTTCGCGTTGGTTTTGACCGTGGCCGCGATACCAGTGGCGATGCCGACCGTTTTGTCGGTGACGATGGCAGTCGGTGCGAGGTTGCTGGCCAAGAAACAGGCGGTTGTGAGCAAGCTGGTCGCTATCGAGGAGTTGGCGGGGGTCGATATCATTTGTGCGGACAAGACCGGCACGCTGACCCAGAACAAGCTGACTCTGGGCGATCCCTTTTGCGTCAACGGCATTCCTGCGGATCAAGTGATCCTCGACGGCGCGTTGGCTTCCCGCTCCGATAACAATGACACCATTGATCTGGCAGTTATAGGCGGCCTTAAAAACAAGAATGCGACCAAGGATTTTCAAGTCACGCATTTCACGCCCTTCGATCCGGTGCATAAGCGCACGGAGGCCAGCGTCAAAGACAAGGATGGGAAAGAATTCAAGGTCACCAAGGGGGCACCTCAGGTGATCATGCAGTTATCGGCTAACGCGGGACAGGTGAAGTCAGACGTCGACAAAGCGGTCAACGAATTTGCGGCGCGCGGGTTTCGTGCTCTGGGTGTGGCCCGAGCTGAGGGCAACGGCCCGTGGCAGTTCGTCGGAGTACTTCCCCTGTTCGACCCGCCTCGCGTTGATGCCAAGGAAACCATCGCGACGGCGCTTAAGATGGGCGTGAAAGTCAAAATGGTGACAGGCGACGCCCTCGCCATCGCGAAGGAAACCGCGAAGAAGTTGGACTTGGGTACGAACATTCTCGATGCCGCAGCGTTGGGCGACGCCAATAAGCAGGAGACCGATCAAGTGACCGATGAAATCGTAACAGCCGATGGCTTTGCCCAGGTTTTTCCCGAGCACAAGTTCCATATCGTGGATGTATTGCAGAAGCACGGTCATCTCGTCGGCATGACCGGTGACGGGGTCAATGATGCCCCAGCACTCAAGAAAGCCGATTGCGGTATCGCCGTGTCGGGCGCAACTGACGCCGCCCGCGCCGCAGCGGCCATTGTTCTGCTTACGCCCGGCCTGTCGGTGATCATTGACGCGATTAAGGAGAGCCGCCGCATTTTTCAGCGGATGAACAGTTATGCGATCTATCGCATTGCCGAGACCTTGCGAGTGCTGTTCTTCATGACGCTGGCGATCCTCGTTTTCAATTTTTATCCACTGACGGCGGTCATGATCGTGATGCTGGCGCTGCTCAACGACGGAGCCATTCTCTCGATTGCCTACGACAATGTTAAGTTTAAGGCCCAGCCCGAGGCCTGGAATATGCGGATGGTGCTTGGAATCTCCACCGTACTGGGCGTTATCGGGGTAGTGGCGGCGTTTGGGCTGTTTTACCTGGGCGAGCGAGTCTTCCATCTCGACCGTCCCCACATCCAGACCCTGATGTACTTGAAGCTGTCCGTCGCGGGACACCTGACGATCTTCCTCACGCGCACGCGGGGGCCATTCTGGTCGATACGTCCGGCCCGAATTTTATGGATGGCTGTGCTAGGCACCCAAACTTTAGCGACGTTGATCGCGGTCTATGGAGTGTTTATGACGCCTCTTGGCTGGAAGTGGGCCGGTTTTGTGTGGGGCTACGCGCTCATTTGGTTTCTCATTAATGACCGAGTCAAGTTGCTCGCCTATCGAATTTTCGATCCGGTAAAGGCTGTTCCTGCCCACCAAGCCTCAGCGGAAACGAAGCCTGAAAATGATGCCCATTCAAAGCCTGAGGCAAAATGCGGGGCTAAGCCTGAAGTTCAGACCGACTCCAAGACGGAAACAGGAGACACCGCGAAATCCGAGGAAAAAGCAGACGCGAAGCCTGACGCCGAGGGGGAATCCAAGCCGGAAGCTAAAGACCGCCTGAAACCCAAGATGAAAGTAGTCCCGAAGGTCGATGGCAAAGATAAACCCACACCCGAAACCAAGACACTGTCCGAACCAAACCCTCAACTCGTCAAGCGAGTCCATGAACTTTACGAAGAATTAGGACGGGAAGATGTTCGAGCGGTTCAGGACTGGGAAAAAAGCGAGCGGGAAGCTCACAAAGATGCACTCGATAAGGCCGATAAATAAGCAGTAGCAAAGCGCGCGCCCAGTTCGAGCGAAGCAATGATTATGAAAATTGATTCAAAAGATTTCCGTGTGCAATCCGGAGACGAGATCGATCTCAGTACGAGACCGACTTCTATCAAATCCTTCTACAAGTCGAAGAAGCATTATCAAAAGCATTTGAGACAACACGTCGAGGAGTTGACTTCCCTTCAACGTCTTCACTACGCGTCCAACCGCTATGCCTTGATGTTGATTTTTCAGGGGATGGACGCAGCAGGAAAAGACGGTGCGATTCGGCATGTCATGTCTGGAATCAATCCACAGGGATGTGAGGTTTTCAGCTTCAAACAGCCGAGCGCCGAGGAACTGGAACATGATTTCCTGTGGCGCACAACCTGCCATCTACCGGAACGCGGGCGGATAGGAATATTCAATCGCTCTTACTACGAGGAAGTGCTGGTCGTTCGCGTACATCCGGAGATTTTACGCAGTCAGGGGCTTCCAGAAGAATTACTCCACGAGAAGGGCATTTGGACAAATCGATACCGGTCTATCGTGAATCTGGAGGACCACCTCTTCGAGAATGGAACGCGAACGGTTAAAATATTTCTTCATCTCTCGAAAGACGAACAGCGGAAGCGGTTCCTCGGGCGGATCGACGAGCCCGACAAGAACTGGAAATTCAGCCTCTCGGACATTCACGAGAGAAAATACTGGCAGCATTACCAGAAGGCTTACGAGGATTGCCTAAACGCGACGAGTACCCACCACGCGCCTTGATACGTCGTTCCTGCCGATGATAAGGATAACGCGCGCCTGATCGTTTCTCAAATTGTTCTGGATGTCTTCAGCGATCTGAAGATGGCCTATCCGAAGACCACCGCGAAGCGTCGGAAAGAGTTGAAGTCCATTCGCGAGTTGCTCGCAAATAAGGCTTGAGTGAAGTACGCAAAGAAAGTCTTTATTTCTTAAAGCGAGCGGCCCAACCCCGAGGGCATTATTCGATAACCTACCTGCGACTCGATTTGTTCGTGACTGGTCGACGGGATGTTCATTAGACCCTATTTTGTAACTCAGGCTACGGACAATCCCTCCTCATGGTGATTGTGGGAGTCAGTCTAATAAGAAACCGATATGAACACTTTCGATCTATGGGCCATTATTATCACCCTGACCGCCGTGTTCGGTTACCTGAATTACCGGCTGCTCAAACTTCCCTCCTCCAGTGGGATCTTTGCTTTGACCCTAGCGACATCGCTTCTCCTACTCGCTGTTGATTTTGTTCTGCCTTCCTATCATCTCAAGACCAACATTGCGGCGGCGCTCAATCAATTCGATTTTTCCACGACCCTTCTGCATGGAACTCTCTGTTTCCTGCTCTTTGCCGGGGCATGGAACGTGAATTGGGAAAACTTCCGGCAGAATCGACGCGTTATCGTCCTTCTGGCCGTTGTCGGAGTTCTCATTTCCACATTTGTGATCGGAGTTCTGGCTTGGTTGCTCTTTGCGTTGCTAGGGCTTTCGATCTCCCTGGTCGGTTGTCTGATATTCGGAGCACTTATTTCTCCGACCGATCCAATTTCTGTCCTTGGTCTATTGAAAAAACTGAATGCGCCGATGGGCTTGGAAGCTCAAATAGCGGGGGAATCATTGTTTAATGATGGAGTTGGCGTGGTGGCCTTCTTTGCTTTTCTTTCGTTAGCTGGCCTCGATACGAACGCCGAGGCCGCTCACATTCATTTCAAAGCATCGAGCCTTTCCGTCTTCTTCCTGCGCGAAATGGCGGGAGGGATCATCTTGGGTTTGATATTTGGCTATGTGGCGTTCGCCGCACTTCGAACGATCAATCATCCTTCACTGGAGCTCCTCATCACCTTGGCAACTGTCATGTCGATGTACACTGTTTCTTTCTGGATCGATGTTTCCGGACCAATTGCGGTGGTTGTGGCGGGGATCTTGATTGGAAACTACGGTCGGCGTCACGCGATGAGTGAGCCAACCGCCGAGCATATCAACGCGTTTTGGGAGATGATCGACTATATTCTAAATTCGGCGCTCTTTCTCTTGCTGGGGTTGGAACTGTTTGTCATCCACATCGACAAGACTTCTTTGTACGCCGCCTTGCTCATAATACCCATTGTTCTGGCCGGAAGATGGGTGTCAGTTGGCCTGCCCATCGGACTAATTAGCCTTCGCGCCCCGATGCAGAAGGGGCTCATACCCATTCTTACCTGGGGTGGCCTTCGCGGTGGAATTTCAGTGGCCATGGTCCTTTCCCTGCCTTCTTTCGCGGCGAAGGATATGCTGGTCAGTTGCACTTACGCCGTCGTGCTATTTTCCGTAATGGTTCAGACATTGACAATGAAACCACTTTTACAGCGTTACGGCATCTGCCAAGAAGCTCCATAAGTCGTTCGATGGCAGATACGCCTTCGAAAAATGGGGGTATCCGTTTCCTCGCCTTTCTATTTGCGAAATCCGGGATGCCTCCAAAGCATCCCAGTACTCTTTGCGTTTGTAGTGGTCGTGCAGGTGCTGCTCGAAGGCATGGGTGAGCGGTACCGCAAAATCGTAGTCAGTGCACATCTTTGATTACCGAACGATAGAAAAGGGTGATGTTCGCGGCGCGACCGACTTCAGGGATTTCATTGGTTTGCTCCGCCGACCACATGCAGTGATGATGCTCGTAGACTGTGCACAATACCGAGCAACGGGCATGGGGTTTAGACCCCATACCGCCCGCGAATCTGTCCTCTACTATTTGGCATAGACCACTGAAGACACCCTCGTGGCATAAGCTGTATGACTCAGGTCCCCCGATCCCTGTTAAATGCCAAAGCTCCGGAATCCCCGAGACCTTCCGTCTGGTCTTTGCTCCTCGCCCAACCGGCTTGGCTCAAGATTGGTGCAGGCATTGGATTAGGTCTGCTCATTTTGGTGCCGGTATTATATTCCGCGCTTAGGGGCAAGCCTACGGTTTTGGTCATTTACGGCGATGTCGATATCCGTGACGTCAATCTAGGCTTTCGAGTACCTGGTCGCATCGAGACGGTGCTCAAGGACGAGGGTGACACAGTTTCTCAAGGTGAACTGGTCGCAAGCCTCGATAAATCGATTTATAAGGACGCCCTATCGGTGTGCGCCGCTGATGTGGAGGTGAAGACTGCAATCCTCAAAAATGCCGAAGTCACGCTGAAGCGCGACGAAACCATGGTCAATAGTGGAGGTGTTTCAAGGCTGACCTACGATAACGATCTTTCGGCACGCGATCAGGCTTTACCGAACCTTCACTTGGCGCAGGCACAACTCGCCCTGGCTCAGACCGATCTTAACGACGCGGAAATCCATTCGCCCTCTGACGGCGTCGTGATCACCAGGGCTGAAGAACCCGGTGCCATTGTTCCGTCGGGCAACACGGTTTTGACCGTTTCTCTCTACCATCCTGTCTGGGTTCGGGCCTATATCGCCGAGAGTAATCTTGGCGACGTTCATCCAGGCGAGGCGGTCGAGGTTTTTACCGATACGCAACCCGACCATCCTTACCACGGGAAAGTGGGCTTCGTTTCTCCCGAAGCGGAATTTACCCCAAAATCGGTCGAAACAACGGACCTTCGAACTTCGCTTGTCTATCGCTTACGCATCGTCATTGATGATTCCGGTCCGCAATTGCGCCAGGGTATGCCGTGTACCGTTAAAATTCACCTCCGCTGAGTCATGCCGGATGTCCTCGTTCATCTGGATCGGGTAAAGAAAGTCTTTCCGCACCAAGAAAACGCGGCCCTGGAGGAACTGACCGCGCAAATTATGCCAGGAAAAGTGACGGGGCTGGTCGGGCCCGATGGAGCGGGAAAGACAACGCTCTTGCGAATGATGGCGGGTCTGATGCATTTGACCGCAGGCACCATCAAGATCACGGGGCTGGATCCCATCAAGGATACTTCCGAACTACGCAAAATCATCGGTTACATGCCCCAGAAATTCGGTCTTTATGAAGATCTCTCCGTCCAGGAAAACCTCAACCTGCACGCCGATTTGCGCGACGTGACCGGTCATGAACGTAAGGAGGAATTTCAACATTTGCTCAAGTTGACCGACCTCACGGGTTTCACGGATCGCCCGGCAGGCAAACTTTCGGGCGGCATGAAGCAAAAGCTCGGCCTGGCGTGTGCCCTCTTGGGGCGACCCAAACTGTTACTTCTCGACGAGCCCGGTGTTGGCGTCGACCCCATTTCCAGACGCGAACTCTGGCAGGTGGTTCGCGAACTTGTTTCCCAGGATATTGCCTTGGTTTGGAGCACGGCGTACCTCGAGGAAGCCGAGCTTTGCGACGATGTCCTGCTACTGAGCGAAGGACGAATGCTCTTCAATGGCCCACCGAAAGCAATGACCTCACGTTTGGAGGGACGATGCTTTCAATTACGGGACGTTGCTGGAAGTCGTCGAGAGGTGCTGACCCGCGTCTTGGATCGCGATGAAGTTCTCGATGCAGTGATTCAGGGAAACAGCGTCCGCGTCGTCTTGCGGAGAAATGCTGACAAACCCAAACTGGAAGACCTACAGGCCGGGCCGAAGGCCCATTGGGTTCCTATCCCCCCTCGGTTTGAAGACGCCTTCCTGGATGTCCTGGGTGTAAAGCCACCGGGAAAGTCGCCTCTCGCGGACCACTTGGAAAATCTGAAGAAGGACGGATCGACGGTAATCGAGGCCACCCACCTAACGAAACGCTTTGGCGATTTTACCGCGACGGACGATGTCAGTTTTAAGGTCGTGCGTGGCGAAATCTTTGGGCTTTTGGGGCCCAACGGAGCGGGAAAATCAACCATCTTCAAAATGATGTGCGGACTGCTGCAGCTGACGTCCGGTAAAGCTTTGGTGACGAATATCGATCTCAAAACCAGCGCCAGCAAGGCGAGGCAGCACCTCGGTTACATGGCTCAGAAATTTTCCCTCTATGGCAATTTAAGCGTGCAACAGAACTTGATGTTTTTTTCCGGAGCTTACGGGCTTGATGGGGAGGAACAGCGGCAGGAAGTTGCCAGTATGGTTCAGATTTTTCATCTTGAGCCCTATCTCAAAGCGTCTGCTGACAGCCTGCCACTAGGCTTCAAACAACGCCTTGCCCTGGCCTGCGCTATGATGCACCGGCCCGATATTCTCTTCCTGGATGAGCCGACCTCCGGTGTGGACCCGGTGACCCGACGGGAATTTTGGACCCACATCAATAGCGTGGTGGAAAAGGGAGTGACGGTCATGGTGACCACCCACTTCATGGACGAGGCCGAATATTGTGACCGGATTGGACTGGTCTTTCGAGGAAAGATGATCGCGGCCAATACCCCGGACGAGTTGAAGAAGATGGTGCGCACCGAAAAGAATCCGGAGCCCAGTATGGAAGATGCCTTTATTGAACTCGTGACCAAGGACCGCCATGAACAAAACTAACACGAAATGGGAAGCCATTTCGTGGCGTCGGCTCAAGGCGCTTTGCCTCAAGGAAACGCTCCAGATCATCCGCGATCCGAGCAGCAACCTCATCGCGTTTGTGCTCCCGCTAATCATGCTTTTTATCTTTGGTTACGGGATCAATCTCGATTCCGGGGCCACAAAAATTGGTCTCCTCGTTGAAGATCAGAGCGAGGAGGCGCATCGATTTGCAGCCAGTTTCTACGGTTCTAAATATTTTTCCGTATTACCGGCACAGAACCGAAAACAACTTGAGGATGAAATAATGGACGGCACCATTCGTGGCTTCGTCGTTATCGCGCAGAATTTCAGTGACGACTTGAAGCGCCCCGGGAACTCCGCTCCTGTTCAAGTGGTGACCGACGGAGCCGAGCCTCAACTCGCGGCCTTCGTGCAGGGTTACGCCCTTGGGGCGTGGCAGCAATGGCTATCGCAACGGAATCTGGCGCAAGGGATGCGTGCTCCGGGTCAAATCGGAGTTCAGCCACGCTTTTGGTTTAATCCATCCGCTCAGAGCCGCAATTTTCTCGTTCCCGGCTCAATCACGTTAATCATGACCGTGGTGGGAGCACTTTTGACCTCTCTGGTGATCGCCCGCGAATGGGAACGAGGCACTATGGAAGCCTTGTTGGCCTCGCCGATGACACGCACGGAGTTTTTGCTCTCCAAATTAATTCCCTACTACGTGTTGGGCATCGTTTCACTGATGATCTGCGTCCTCGTTTCCGTCTTCGTGCTTGGCGTGCCCTTTCGCGGCTCGATTTTCGCGCTTTTTCTGGTTTCGACCCTCTTCCTTCTCACGACCCTTGGAGCGGGCTTGCTGATCTCCACGCTCATGAAGAATCAATTCAATGCCGCGCAAGCGGCGCTCAATCTTGCCTTTCTCCCCTCGATGATGTTCTCGGGCTTCATTTATGAAATCAGCAGCATGCCAGCCCCTATCCGGGCGATCACCTACCTCTTTCCTGCTCGCTACTTTGTCACCTGCATGCAAACCCTTTTCCAGGCAGGTGATTTATGGCCGATTCTGCTCCGCAACAGCCTTTTCCTTTTGGTCTCCGGTCTCGTGCTCATTGGGCTGACCGCACACTTCACGCGGAAACGCCTCGATTAATAAGGTCATGTTTAAACGCATTCGCGCCCTCGTTATCAAGGAACTCCAGACCCTCTTTGGCGATCCGCAGAGCCGTGTTTTGCTTTTCCTGCCGGTGATTCTTCAAACCGCCCTCTTCCCATTTGCGGTTACGCTCGACGTCCAAAACAACACCCTAGCCGTCCTCAACCACGATGCAGGCCCGGCTTCCATTGAACTCATTCAACGCTTTGGCCGTGCGGAAGCTTTCACCCATTACATCAACCTGCAGAGCGACCAAGCTATGAGGAGTACCATTGAAAATCAGGATGCGCTTCTTGTCCTTTTCATCCCCGTCGATTTCTCCCGCAAGGTGGCTTCGGGGCGGGAGGCCGATATTCAAGCCATCGTCGATGGGCGTCGCTCCAACAGCGGGCAAATTGCGCTGGGCTATGTGGAAACAATCATTCAGTCCTACAACAATGAACGCCTTGTTCAAGCCGGGCAAACCGCACCTTCACAGATTATCCTGCGCCATTGGTTTAACCCGAACCTCAACTACAAATTTTTCGTTCTACCCTCGCTTGTCGCGATGATCACAACCATCAGCGTCTTGATCGTGACTTCACTCTCGATCGCCCGCGAGCGTGAGCAGGGAACATTCGATCAACTGCTTGTTTCTCCTCTCACCCCAGGAATGATAATGGTCGGTAAAACTGTTCCGGCTGTCCTTGTCGCCATGATTCAAGGCACGCTGATTCTGCTGGCCGCAGTGATTTTTTATGGGGTGCCTTTTGAGGGATCTCTCGTCCTTCTTTACGTAAGCATTTTTTTCTACGCGATTGCTGTTTCCGGCATCGGTTTACTCATTTCCTCCGTCTGCGAGACCCAGCAGCAGGCCTTCCTCGGCGTTTTCACCTTCATGATGCCAGCGGTGATGCTATCAGGTTATGCCGCACCTATCGACAACATGCCCGGATGGTTGCAGGTGGTCACAGAAGCAAACCCGCTGAGGCATCTTATCGTCATTGTTAAGAGTATCTTTCTCAAGGGTTCCTCAACGGGGTTTATGCTCGATCATTTGTGGCCGCTCCTGCTGATCGCTCTAATAACCAACCTCGCGGCCAATTGGATGTTCCGCAGAAAAATCGCCTGATTATTACCGGATTAGATCGATCAACCCATTTCCATAGGGTTTAAATACTATAGGCTTTCGCGTCCCTAATCACCGCCGGGATGGTAGAAGTGACTCGATGATCTTCTTTCGCTCTTCGGACAGTGAGGTCCACACATCGACCAGACGGGACAAGATTGGATCGATGCAAACTTTGTGTGCGTCCTTGTGTGCGTGATGTGCTAAGTTATTGCAGTTACAAGGGTGAGTGGCAGGTTCGAATCCTGTTCTGCCCATTCTTTTCTAAATTATTCAATTAGAATGGTTTGCGTGCTAACTTAGTGCATCCGTGCAAGCGCGCTCGTGCGCGGATGTAGTGCGCTACACCGTTCAAAATAGGGCACTAACTGGGCACTTGGAAAAAACCTTTCTCCAGAGCGACACAGAGACAACGAGGGCAGGCCGCACTTTACGCTCCGGCTAGCTGGTGCGGCGATCGCTATGTGCGCTTAAATAGCACATATCCTTGGTCAAGATGAACCAGGTTCGACCAGGCCTGGATATGGCACGGTTCCGTGAATTTGACGGTCTGCTAGGCTTCCATTCCCGCCCGGCTGAAAGCGAGAAAGGCTTTCTTCATCAACGCGCTGTCCTGGGCCCTGAATTCCGCGTTGTTCGTGTAATTGAGTCGCGCACCGAAGACCAATTCCAGTAAACCCGATGTGGGCGTGACATAAAAGCTCGGGTTCTGCGCGATGATGTTTTGCAACAACGTTGATCCCGCCCGTGGCATGGAGCTTTGGTAGAAGATCTTCGGTACGACGGAAGAAGACATGATGGCGATTGCTAGCGGAACTTCGACGAAAGCTCAATCACTGTTTGCCCCCCTATAAGTCGGGTGCGCCCATGACGGTTTATTACGACCGCGATGTAAACCGGATGATCGCGATGAAAGTTATGGTGAGAAAATCGGTTGTCGCTGATTCAGGCACTCCTCAGATCAAGGAAACTTCGACCACAACCTCTGTTGGAACCCTCAGTCAGTTTGGTCCCGATACGATCATGGCCTTACAGGCCTTATCTCCCGCACTCTCATTCATTGATCCTCTTATCTCTCTCGTCCTTCTTATTGTTGTTTTAGTTCTTCTTTTCGGCGGTGGCGGCTATGCCTATGGCGGGCATGTCGGCGGAGGTGGCGGTTTGGGACTCGTTCTCTTTATCCTACTGGGCTCTATCTCATGGGCTAGCTTTGAACTTGGAACCCGTGAGAAAGCACTTTGCCCCCCTTTTGAGGACGGATTCCGCAATGGGGAATATAACCCATTGCGATTAATGAGCTCTCGCGTACCTTAAGCTAAAGCTCATGAAAATATTTATCTCCTGTATTTTACTCATTTCCCTCCTCACTACCACAGACAGAACATT
Source organism: uncultured Verrucomicrobiota bacterium (assembly GCA_903863295.1). GTDB lineage: Bacteria > Verrucomicrobiota > Verrucomicrobiia > Methylacidiphilales > UBA1321 > JABDGH01. The sequence goes on from CAIPBM010000007.1 coordinate 43,518, forward strand.
GCAGGCGGCGTCCTACGATCTTCATTCGGAAACCAAAAACTTCCCCGATGCAGACCGAGGTAATGCCAAATGGGCGACTTTTATCAACCGGGATGTTGAAAATCTCCAGGGAGACGATCTTGGTACCGTTACCGACCTAGCGATTGATATGAACAATGGACGTATTGCGGCGGTGTTGGTTACGACGAAAAATTTTCTCAGCTTAGGGGCAATCAGAACGGTTGGAGTACCTCCAGGAGCTTTTACCAATTTCAAAGAAGGAGGGGAGCATGGAACGCTTCGTCTCGATATCAGCGAAGTGAGATTCAAGGCCGCACCCGAATTAAAACCTGCTCAGTGGAACCATTATTTTCAAGCCAACAGCCTCGGCACTACTTTTCTCTATTTTGGAGTTGCTCCCTATTTTGAAACAGGTCGAAAAGGGGGTGTGGCGACGAACATTTCACTTGGACCGGTAAAAACAACGCGTCAAATCCTCCAGCTACCTGTTGTGGATGGCACGAGTAAGTTAGGCCATCTGGATGCCATTCGGGTTGACGCCAAAACCGAGCGGGTCATGTACGTTTTAGTTTCTGAATCAAAAGTCCAATCATCCATTTCCGAAATTATGGCCTCGGAAGTCCAGCTTAATAAAGCCCAGGATGCTCTTGTGTTTGATGCTGCCAAGCAACGCGGCTCCGCCTTCAACCGCCCCGTAGGGGGCACCGATTCTCCCAGGGTAAGGAAAACGCCTTCGGAGCAGGTCAATTATCCGGCGACTGTGCCTTAAAGCCTGCCGCGACAATAACGACCACACCGATCTGACGACTTGCGAGTTCTCCGCTCATTAAAGTCAGATTGATCGGGCGGAGACGGCGCTTGATTTGCTTGCCGCCTTCTTGAACTCAGGCATAGTGAGCGTTCGCGTGATGACGATTAAGAGTCGCTCCAACGGGTTCACTGAGGACGGTCTCTTACTCTTGTCACGTCGTTCAAACAGCACTTCGCCGGTTTAGCTCAGTGGTAGAGCAACGGTTTTGTAAACCGTCGGTCATCGGTTCGAATCCGATAACCGGCTTTTCCTAATTTACGATGAGCGTGAAGGGCTCGACTGAAATCAATCCGAACCGGCGCTGGGCTTGGCGGCGGTATTCGTCTTGGCGGCGGCTCCGAGGCGGGTGAACATCTTGGAGAAATCGGTGGCGGGCTGATTTTTTCCGCTGAGCGCATTCGATTTTCCGATGAAGACTACGCCGTCATCCATGGCGAGGCGGTTGCTGTGGATATCGCCGTAGACTTCGGCTTTGCCGCGCAGTTCGACGCGGCCCGTGGCGAAGACGTTGCCTTGGATCTTGCCGTAAATGAGAAGATCGTTGACCTTGACCTCACCCTTGATCAGGGCTTCTTCGCCAACGGTGAGGGTGCCGCCTTCAGACTCGATGGTACCTTCGAGGCGGCCATGCAGTTGGAGTTCGCCGGAAAAGGCCATGGCGCCCTTGAATTCACAGTCGGCGGTCAAAATCGTGGTGTTGCGTGCGGCCGCGGCAGGTTGTCCGGTGCGCGTGACGTCGGATGGAAGGGGCGGGCGCTTGGAGGAGTCGAGAAATGTGGACATAGGTGGAGAGTACTATTAGGTGAGCATGGCGGTGAGGTCAAGCCGAGGGGGCTGTTTTTCCTCATTGCTCAATGCCCCTTGTCAGCTACTCCTCGCCCGGTAGTTGGTGAGGTCAGCCTACGTTAGGCGTAGGCGTTCAGCGCCTTTTGCATCAGCTCTTTCGATTCCTTCTCGATGATCTGGCGTTTGATCGGATGGACGATGTGAGATAGGGCAAAGTCGCGGAGCTTCTTCATGTCCTTTTCCATGCGGATGGGCGGGAAAAGGTAAAGTTCCTCCATGGCGAGGTCGACCAGGTCGCGCCCGGTCTGGCCGAGGAACGTGACGCAGAGACGACGGAAAGTACCGGCAAAGCTTTGGTCATCCTCATGCGATTCCTTAAGCGACTGTTCCGCGATCTGCGCGACCTTGGCCATGGCGCGGCTCGATTCAAAAACGTCCTCGCTGCGCAAGGCGCGATCCAGCACGAGCACGGATAGATTGAGTGGCTGGCGGAAATCGGAGGGCTCAAGGTTCTTCTCCATGAAGACGACAAGATAAAAGCTCTTGGCGAATAACCGGGTGTAGACCGCGTATTTATCGTAAACGAGCCGGAACTCCTGCGTGAGAACCTTGTTCTTCCAGCTAAAGAGCGCCAATTGATAGAGCTGACTGGCGATGCGCTTGAGGATATCGTTGCTGTATTGGCCCGGCACGTCGCGCGCGACGATGGACTGGAATTGATCGAAAACAAAGGCGGCCTTCACGCCGGGAAGGGCGGTTACTTTGCGCAGGGCATCTTCCAGTTTCGTCGCCATAAATTTTAGTCGATGACGGCTTGCACGGCAGCCTCGAGATCGTCCTGGAAGGCGTCCTTGCGCCGGACCAGGCTGATGAAGCCTTCATCATGGCCCAGGCCGACTACCTGGTAGCGCTCGGTGTCGATTGTCCACTTTTCGCAGTGTCCAAAGCCGAGGGTATCGCCGACCGACTTGACGCGGTTGGCGAACTCGCTGAGCCATTCGACGTTCTCGGAGTCGCTCTTGTTATCGAGGTCTTCATAGACCACGTTCATCTTGTTCTTTTCCAAGTGAACCAATTTCAGCAAACCGGAGATAGCCTTGTAACGATCGAACGGACTGGCGGGACCGGAGAGCTTCGATTGAAAAGCCGGGAGGACGGGGAGCTTGCCGCTGGCCGTGGCGACGAGGCTGGGGTTAAGGAGAAACTCAATTTGATCCCAGAGAGATCGCTTGATGCCGAGGGGGAGGGGAGCCACGGTTCGCTCCGTGAGCTTCCAGCCGACGATTTGCGCGAGGGCGTCCTTACCCCAGAGCGCGGCGTAATTCGCCTCGATCAGTTCGCCTTCCTTGAAATAGAGGAAAGCGGCCTCGCCGTTTGCATCGGTGATCGTCAGCATGCAATCGCGCAACGGCAGGCATTCCTTGCGGATAATTTCCTCGAGAGAGGGCAAATTCGCCATGGAGATGATTAAAGCATAACGTTTTTCTAAAGCCAAGGAGTCTTCGACCCGAACCTGATCTCCCGGCCTGCAGTCTGTAGCGGCGGTCATAGCCCGCCACTACAAGCTGAGCCGTTGATCCAACTTTAGATTTGGATTCTTAATTTTCGGGCGGTGGCGGAGGCTGATCACCCTCAGGAGAGCCGCCGGGGCCGTGATGCTTGTGCTCTTTTTCCAGCTTCGCGATGATGGGCGCAACCTTGGGATCGGCTTTGATCATCGCCGCGTTGACCTTGTCCTGATAGGCCTTCATTTTTTCCTGAAGGTCCTTGCCTTCCTGCGCCAGGCTTTGATCGTTCTGTAGGGCCGCGTCGTGGGCTTTCCTGAGCTCATCGCGTTCATCCTGGGTCAGCATGCCAAAGCCGCCGCCCATATGGCCGCCATGGGGTGGGCCGCCGGGGGGAGCGTTGTTGGTCGAGCCCGACTGCTGCGCAAAAGCCGCGGGGGTGAGGAAGAGTGTTCCAAGGGTTAAGAGAAGACAGATTCTTTTCATGATATACTAACGACACCATCGGGTTAACCGCCGTTTCATTTTTCTCAAAAAAACCTGGCAAGAGGTCCCGGCTGGACAAATCTTTAAACCCCGCCATAAACACACCCCTAATGAACGGAAAGCGTGGCGCCATTTTTGACTGGGACGGAGTGATCATCAATTCCGGGGCCCAGCATGAGCTGAGCTGGGAACGGCTGGCCCGGGAGGTCGGCAAGCCCTTGCCGGAGGGCCATTTCAAGCGCGGTTTCGGCATGAAGAACGAAGTGATTATTCCGGAGTTGCTTCATTGGACGACTGACCCGGTGGAGACGCGGATTCTTTCGCTCCGCAAGGAGGCGATTTATCGCGAGATCATTGTCGAGCGCGGCATTGAGGCGCTTCCCGGGGTCGAGACGTGGCTCAAGACTTTGCAGGACGCGGGGATTACCTGCGTCATCGGTTCATCAACCCATCGGGAGAACATCACCACAACGTTAGCGGTGCTGGGGTTTGATTCCTATTTTTCGGTGATCGTCACCGCGGAAGATGTGAAGCGGGGCAAGCCCGACCCGGAGGTTTTCCTGACGGCGGCGAGTCGTCTGGGAGTGGAGCCGGCCAACGGCGTTGTTTTTGAAGACGCGCTGGTGGGTATTGCTGCCGCGCAGGCGGCGGGAATCCGCGTCGTGGCCGTGACAACAACCGAGCCGAAAGAGAAGCTGGCTCATGCCAATTGGGTGGTCGATCGGCTGGATGAATTGAGCGTCGAGAAATTGTGGACCTGAACCATGCGCCGTGACATCAACTGGACGACCAAGCGTGACGATGGCTCGCGGTATGAGGTCCGGGTAACGTGGTTTTCCGGGACGTTCAAGCTGCAGTTCAAGGAACGGGGTGCGGCGAAGTGGGAGTATGATCGCAAGCCGTCGCG
>CAIPBM010000008.1 GCA_903863295.1 uncultured Verrucomicrobiota bacterium
CGGGTGCGCTTCCGCGCACAGGAAGCGACGCCCCCCCCCCTCCGAGGTAGCCGCCGGTGTCCCCATCGGCGGTGCCTCCCCTCCCGTGGTAGCCGTCACACTCCGTGCGACGGTCTCCCCTGTAGCGGCGGTCTATGACCGTCGTCTCCCCCGCCTCCGTTAGCCACTCCCCCTCGTTCCCAAGTTGCACTTGGGAACGCCCCCCTGCCCCCGCGAAATCCCATTTCGCGCCAATCAACCCCTCAAAGTAAGCTAAAAACACGCCCGACCGATTCCTCCCCCTCGGAACACCTCCCCATTGCCCCGGACAACTCGTTGTCCGGGTGCGCTCCGCGCCCAGAAGGCGATGCTCCCCATCTCACCACGGGGAGCAAATCGGGGCTGTAGCGTCCCGCCAAAATGCAAACGATGCCAGTCCCCGTCTCCCACTGTTCAAAAATTTCCAGACGCTGATGTCGAGACGGCTCCCAGACGCAAAACCGATAGGGAGTGCGCTGGGAAATTGTAAATGAACTCAGGCTCCGAAACATTAAATACCGATTCAACAGGGCTCAGCTTTTCCGGTTGTTCAACGGAATTCTGCTCCAGTCGGTCGGGGCCAGACAAGGTCCATGCTTTCGCCTGGGGTAGCAAATGCTTCACGCCGTCTAATTGTATCTTTGTGGCCAGCGTCACATCCCCCACGTTGACCACTTTCAGGATAACCTCCTTGGTTTTTAGATCCCGTGAAGCCGAGACATACATCGGCTCCAAGGGAGGTGCTGCCGATAGAGTGGCCTCGCACAAAGATTTGCCGTCAAGTGTAGCCGTGACCTTTGTCCCTTGGATGGCCAGCGATACATCATACCAGCGGTTGCTCTCAATCGTCACATCTTTGGACTGCCACAAGGTCGTATGTTCACTATCATTGATCGAAGCGAGACTGGACTTGGTGTCATTACTCTCGCCGAGATTCAGGATGATATGATCCAGCTGTCCGTTGTAGCGGAGAAAGGCCTGAAAACCTTGTCTGCCTCCCGTTTTTCTTGCTTTGAAATGAAGCGATCCGTCGCTCCAATGGGTTGATGCCGTGAAAATACGGTAAATCTTTTCATCTGGGAGCGGCTGCACCAGCATGTCATTTTGCACGGTCCATCCACCGCTTTGCTTCCAATCGGTTAATCCGGCATCCAAGGAAAATTTCGTGGTTGCACCGTCATGCGCCCATTCCAAGTCCTTGAATTCGACCTGTGTGCTTGAACTCCCCACGCCCACCGCCCCCGAAGTTTTGATCGGCGCGCTTGGAATTTTGGAACTGCACTGAACCGCGGCCGGAAGCTCCACATCACCCTTGTTCTGGGCGAACATGACCTGAACCCAATAAGAGGGTGATCCGAAACTGACCAGCCCATTATAACCAATCAAATTGGGGTTCCACTGCATGGCGCCCTCGTTCACATTGGTCAGCAAAGGAGCATAGGCAGACATCACCACGAGATCCGAGTTTCGCTCCAGGCCAGTTAACCAAGCCGCGTCTCCCAGTGCGGCATTAAGATTGGGGGTCGAGCCTCCCTCTCTCGTGGCCCATTCCCCAACAAAAATCTTAGGTCCCGTACGGTCCAGTTTGTCGTAATGACCGGCGTCCCGCTGCATCTCCTTGGCAGCTCGATAAAAATGCTCATCGAGCAGATCCGGTGTGCGTCCCTTGACCTTCGTGGTGGCGATCAATTGTAGCTCAGGATACTTCGCCTTGATCGCATCATAAAACGCCGCGTAGCGCACATCGTAACTTTTTGACTTGTCGAAATTATCTTCATTGCCCACCTCCACATACCGCAGCTTGAAAGGTTCTGGATGTCCCAGTTCGGCGCGCTTCCGGCCCCACGGAGTATGGACATCTCCCTTCACAAACTCGATTTCATCTAAAGCATCCTCCACCAAGGGCTTTAATCCCTCTGGCGTGGAGACCACCTCGCCTTTCAGGGAAAGGCCCGCGAAGATTCCTAAAACAGGCTCCATCTTCAAATCTTCGCACCAAAGTAAAAATTCCATCAGTCCCATGCCGTCCGTGGAACGGTAGCCCCAACAACCCATGTGACCAGGACGAGACTCCAGCGGGCCGAGCGTTTTCTTCCAGTCAAACCGGGTCTCAAAACTATTCCCTTCCAAGTAATTTCCTCCCGGAAAACGGAGGAAGGCCGGCTCCAAGGCAGAAAATTTTTCCATCAAGTCCGGACGCAAGCCATTGGAGCGATGGGCATACGTGGGCGGGAATAAAGATGCCAGGGTCAACCAAATCGTCCCCTTGCTTCGGGTCGAGATGACCAGTCGGTTATCCAGGGTTGAAGCAACTCCTGACGGAACGGGTAATGTCACCTCGTATTTTTTCCATTGCTGACCCAACCCCGAGACGGAAGCTTCGGCCCAAGTCTTCTGCCCATCCGAAGTCTCCAGGCTCACCGTCACCGGTCCGGTAAAATCCGGAGAAGTCCGCGCGAAAAAAGTAGCTTGATACGCCGTGCCAGAACGCACGGGTATGCCCCAGTAACCCTCGTTGGCGACTCCAACGCGCTGTCCGGAACCCACGTTCTTGATGTCCAATCGCAAACTCGTGGAAAGAGCATTGCCTGGTAAAGGATTTGTCCTGTCCAGGGTCATGCCTGCTTCCGCCCCGCCGTTATTGACGAGTGACCAATGCAATGGCTTTTCCGGATCATCCTGAAGGCTCCGGTTGCGAACCTGTTCTGCGTAGAGCCCCCCATCGTAACTATAATTGATTTCCTCTGTCATCAAGCCATACAGGGTCGGGCTGATCGCCACGCCAGGCTTGTCTACTTGCACGGTAATGGTAGCCAGGGAACCGTCACCTGTCTGGGCATGAAGTGAGGAAGCCAAGATCAATTCCGCCAGAAGAAGAGGAATCACTTGAAGCCGGCATTTCCTATTTGAGTTGCTGCCCATGGTCAGCGGCTAGTTTCCTTCACCGCATTCGCAATACTCGTGCATACGTCGAACGTGGACAAGCCGCTTCTGTGTCCAAATAAAATTGGCATACATACTAGCGCCCCAACCCGCCAAGTCGATCCACAAACCCACCCCCGTCCCCTCTAAAGACACCCAAGACATGCCAGCCTAAAAAAAGAGGGGCCCTTGTCTCCCCATGCCAGCCCCTTCCCCGCTTGGGTTCTTGCCGTCGCACGGCGATCGCGCTAGGGTACCGGCTTCACCATGACCCGACATGACCTGGCTTCCCTCCGCGCTCTCTATGAGCTCCCTTTCTTTGACCTGATTTCCCAAGCCCGGGAAGTCTACCGCGCAAACTGGGCCGAGAACGAGGTGCAGCTCTGTACCCTCCTGAGCATCAAGACGGGCGGCTGCAGCGAGGACTGCTCCTACTGTTCCCAGAGCGCCCATTACAGCACCGGCCTGGAAAAGGAGGCGCTGTTGCCGCTGGAGCGGATCCTCGAAACGGCCGAGCGCGCGCGGGCCAATGGCAGCACGCGCTTCTGCATGGGCGCGGCCTGGAAAGGCGTGACCGAGCACGACGCGAAGTTTGCCTCCGTGCTGGAGACGGTGCGCGAGGTGAGCAAGCTGGGCATGGAGGTCTGCGTGACCTTGGGTTCGCTGACGCCGGAAGCGGCCCGGCAGCTCCGCGCGGCGGGCGTGACAGCCTACAACCACAACCTCGATACGAGCCCCGAGTTCTATCCCAGCATCGTCACCACGCATACGTTCCAGGACCGGCTCGATACCATCCGCTCCGTGCAGGCGTCCGGGATGTCGGTCTGTTGCGGCGGGATCATTGGGATGGGAGAAACGGAGACGGACCGGCTGAAGTTGCTGGAGGTGCTGTGCGGGTTCGATCCGGCGCCGGAAAGCGTGCCGATCAATTGCCTGATGCCAATGGAGGGAACCCCGCTCGAGGGCCAGGCCCCGGTCGATATTTTCCAGCTGGTGCGGCTGATCGCGACGACGCGGATCGCGATCCCCAAGGCGCGGGTGCGACTCTCGGCGGGGCGTACGCGGCTGAGCCGGGAAGGCCAGGCGCTCTGCTTCTACGCCGGGGCGAACTCGATCTTTTACGGCGACAAGCTGCTGACCGCCGCGAATCCCGGCATTGATGCGGACCACGCCTTGCTGAATGAACTGGGGCTCGGGATCACAAAAGCCGAACCTTTGGTTCCGGCTTTTCAAAGCTGAGTTTTTTGACGGAATGAACGGAATTCCAACCAAATTCACGGAATGATCCGTAATCGGTTTTGAGCCGCGTTTTTCGTTCTGTTCATTTTGTTAATCCTGTCCAAATTCCGTTAATTCCGTCCAATATCAGGTTCGTTTTTCCGTGAAAATCCTTATCATCAAACCGAGTGCGCTGGGCGATATTGTCCAGGCGCTACCTGTGCTGACCGGGTTGCGACGGCAGTGGCCGGAGGCGCAGATCGACTGGATCGTGAATGATTATCTCCGGGAGGTGATTGAGGGCCATCCCTGCCTGAACAAGGTGATCCTTTATCCGCGCAACCGGTGGAATACGCCGCTCCGCCTCCCTGAAATCCGGCGCTGGTCCAAGCAATTGCGCGAGGAGAAGTACGACATCACCATCGATCTGCAGGGGTTAATGCGGAGTGCGTTGATGACTTGGGCGGCGAGGAGTCCGCGCCGGTTGGGACTGACCTCTGCCCGGGAAGGGGCGCACCTGGCTTATAATGAGTTTATCGCGGACACAGCTCTCTCCAATGCGGAGCGATACCTCACCTGCCTCGAGTATCTCAATATTCCAGTCAAGCGGCACGATTACCAACTGATTGCGCGGGCACCCTTGCCGGAAGCGCTGAGGGATTTTGGGCCTTACGTCGTCCTACATCCATACACGCGCTGGAAGACGAAGCTGTGGCCCTGGCGGAATTATCAGGAGTTGGTGGACTCCATGCCCGAGCAGCGGTTTGTCGTCGTCGGGGAAGGCCCATGGTTTCCGCTCGATGCTCCGGGGCGTTTGGTTGATCTCCGGGGCAAGCTGACCATTCCCACCTTGGTTACCGTGATTGACCGGGCAAAGAGTGTCCTGAGTACCGACTCCGGTCCCGCCCATATCGCCGGGGCGATGGGGCGGCCCACCCTGACGCTTTTCGGCGCGACCGATTGGCGGGAGAGCAAACCACACGGGGCGCACGTTGTCGTGCACACGCATGCGCTGTTTTGCTCTCCCTGTCTAAAACGGACCTGCTGGCGCGATACGCCGGTGGAATGTATGAGCTTGATCACACCAGAAAAGGTGAGGTCACTGATTGTCTCGCTTGCTCCATAAAGGCCAATAATGGCAACGTTCTACGCAAGAAATTCCGCAATTTTTAGATTAGATAATCTAATCATTACACCAGTGACACACTATTGTAATACGATAAATTCTTGTAGTTGGCACGATAATCGCCTATGTAGTAAGAAAACTAATAATACTATGCAAACTCAACGCAACAAAAACTGGAATGAGCAACTCGTTACCGAAGAGATTCGCTCCTGGCATGAAGCGGGAAAGCCGCTTTATTCCCACTACATGCGCCAGAACTACCAAGAACTTTTGGCCGCCGGTATCCGCTATTTCGGAACTTGGCGCACGGCCGTGGAAGGCGCAGGCATTCCCTATGATTCCGTTCGGAAATATCGGGATTGGTCCAAGGAACGGATCATCGAGACAATCCAGCGCTTGGAAAAAGACGGGGTTGACCTCTCTTTCCGCTCCATGATGCTGAGCAAATATGCCCCGATGGTTTACGCCGCCATCCGCCCGAACCACTTCGGATCATGGAAGGATGCGCTCACGGCCGCAGGCCTGGCCCCGGAAGAAATCTACCGTTATCGTTCATGGGATGACGACTCGATCCTTTCCGAAATCCGCCGCTTGAAGGAACAGGGCGCCGATCTCAGTTCCAAGAAGATGGACGAAACCGCCAATCCTCTCATTGCCACGGCACGCCGCCGTTTCGGTAACTGGGGTGCCGCCGTGGAACGCGCCGGAATCGACTACAGCGCGATCCGTCGCCGCCGTCGTTGGACCCGCGAACTGGTTCTGGAGGAAATCCGCCAGCTCCGTGCTACGGGTGCCGATCTCCGCAGTGGCGAAGTCCGTCACCAGCAGCCCGCGCTCTTTGCCGCCGCTTGCAAAGCCCGCTTCTTCGGAAGCTGGACGAAGGCGCTGCAGGCTTCTGAAGAACTGGTCGCGACGCTCTCGTAAGACGGTTTGGCCTCAGGTCAGGAAGGGCATGATCCGTTCGCGGGTCATGCCCTTTTTGCGGCTCACGGGCTCCCTCTGGAAACAGCTTTGTAAAATAGCGATTGCTGCCCCATGTTTTTTGTGAGATGTAAGAGGCCATGATGAAGAAACTTTTGGCAGTAGTAGCTTTGGCAGGCAGCGTCCTGGCCGTCGGTTGCGGTCACGAACGCGTGGTCGATGACAGTCAACCAGCTCCCTTGCCGGACACGAACACCGTCACGGCTCCCGCTCCTCCGGCACCTGCCCAGACGACGGACACGGTAACGACTACCACGACCGATACGACGGCCCCTGCCTCGGCCCCTGCTCCGCAATCGAGCCCGACGGCGAGCAATCCTCCTCCTGCCCCTGCCCCAAAGCCCGCGACGAATTATCCGATGGGTATCGTGATTCCCGGCAAGAAGGGCTTCGTGAAGAGCCCCTACGCGGAATTCGCCGAGCCAGTTGACGTTCGCGGTTATCCTCCCGGAACGGCCGTCCGTTGCCCGTACACGAACAAGATCTTCATCGTTCCCCAGACTTGAACGGTCGCGGCGGTCTTGGCCGTCGTGCGTTCTCCGCAGGCATCATGCGGCGATCCTGGATCGCCGCGACTTTGATGGATTATGAAAGCCTATCACGACCTCCTACGTCTTGTTCTTGAGGAGGGGCGTCCCAAATCGGATCGCACGGGAACCGGCACGCTTTCAGTCTTTGGAGCCCAGGCGCGTTTTTCGCTACGAGAAAGTTTTCCGCTCGTCACGACGAAGAAGGTTCACTTCAAGTCGGTGGTTTATGAGTTGCTCTGGTTTTTGCGCGGTGAGACAAACGTCAATTGGCTGAAGGAGCGTGGCGTTTCGATCTGGAACGAGTGGGCGGATGCCGAGGGCAACCTGGGCCGGGTCTACGGCGCGCAGTGGCGCGATTGGCGGACCCCGGAAGGCGGCTCCATTGACCAGGTCGCGCGGGTGGTGGAGCAGATTCGGCGTAAGCCAGATAGCCGTCGGCACATTGTCACCGCGTGGAATCCGACGGAGGTTGATGCGATGGCCTTGCCGCCATGCCACGCGATGTTTCAGTTCTTCGTCCTGGACGGGGAGTTGAGTTGCCAGCTTTACCAACGCAGCGCGGATCTTTTTCTCGGTGTGCCTTTCAACATTGCCTCGTATGCGCTACTGACGTGCATGGTCGCTCAGATATGCGATCTGAAGCCGGGCGATTTCGTCCACACCTTCGGCGATCTTCATCTCTACGATAACCATCTCAATCAAGCCCGTGAGCAACTCAGCCGCAAGCTGCGTCCGCTGCCCCAGCTCAGGCTCAATCCCAAGATTCGCGAGTTGAACGATTTCACCTACGAGGACATCATCCTTGAGGGGTACGATCCCGATGCACCGATCAAGGCGCCGATTGCGGTTTGAGCTTTGACGGAATTACGGGAGGCAGACGGAATTAACGGAAAGCATAGGATGGACTGCTGACTCTTGTTAATCGGGTAAATCCTGTCCAGATTTCCTTATGCCTTTTTACGCCATCGCTGCCATGTCGGGGAATCGGGTTATTGGCGACCAAGGTAAAATTCCGTGGCATTTGCCGGAGGATTTTCGCTGGTTCAAGCACAAGACGATGGGGGGAGCGCTGGTGATGGGACGCAAGACCTTCGAATCGATTGGGAAACCGTTGCCGGGGCGGAGAACGATTATTTTGAGTCGGCGGGCGGAGCCTGATTTTCAACTGCCAACCTATACGTTTAATTCGCTTGATAAGGATGTGGCCAATCATCCTGGGGAGGCTTATTGGATCGCCGGTGGTGGTGAGATTTACAGTCAGTTTCTCGATCACTGTCATTATCTTTACCTGACGATGGTGAAGCGCGTGGTCGCCGGGGATGTCTATTTCCCATCGGCAGCGCATGTGGAAAAGAATCACGCCCTTGAGCAGATTATCCACGAGACTTCCGAGTTCCGTATCGAGCGGTGGAAACATAAGACGGTGCCGCCCGATTGTGTTCTTCCTGCGGAATCCTGGCCCTTTCCTCCGCGCACCAACTGACCATCATGCCCATCCCTGCGCGATCATTTCCTTTCTGGTTTCTCGCGGCATTTGTCCCGATGGTGCTGTCGCAAATCGTGCGGCTGGAGCAGACCACGGCGGCGGGCTGGATCGTCTGCGATTACGCGGGACGGATCGGCGCGTTGCTGGTACTGGCGGCGATTCCGGCGGCGCGGGCAATTGCCTTTCAACGGCAGCCGCTGCGCGTTTCGTGGGGCGAAGTACTGCTCTGGATGGCGGCGCTGGTGCTGATCGATCCGTTCTTTTCGCGCTGGTTGGTTCCATTGGTTAATTCATGGATTTCGCATACCCGGATCGGCCATTACGTGGCGCCGAGCGGATGGCTCAACCTGCTCGACTTAAGTTTTGGGTTGGCGCTCGTCGCGGTGCATGAAGAGATTGTCTTCCGGCGTTGTGCCCGGGCGGTGCTCAGTCTGTGGTGGGGGGACGGCGCGGTGATGGTGATGGTATCGTCGCTGCTTTTTGCCGCCTACCACTGGACGACTGGGCTGGGAAATATCGTGGCGGTCTTCTTTTTCGGTCTATACGCGATGCTTTTCTATAAACGCGTGGGGGCATTGTGGCCAATGATGGTGGCCCACTTCCTGGTCGATCTGGTCGATTTTTCCGGGGTGATTAATTATCTCTAACGCCGTCTCCGTTTTCCAAATCGGCGACGGTCATCGACCGCCGCTATAGGGAGGCCGGTGAGAGCTATGGGAGGACCCGGCGTTTTGATCGGCGATGAAATCGCCTCAACACGCGCGTTCCCAAGTGCAACTTGGGAACGCGGGGAAGAAGACACAGTTGCGCGAGGGCGACGGCTAGCGGGGAGACCGCCGATAGGGACATCGGCGGCTACCACAGCAGGCGGACGATTGCTCCGCGATTTCAGGCGAACCACATTTAACAAGTTTTTTGAGAAAAAGTTTCGTTTCAATTGACGGCAGAGTGGGAAATGGTGCTAAATTACGTTGATGGCAATTGGCGTTTCATCTTCATCCCGGCCTTACAAGCTAGCTGTTTTTATGACGGTGGCTCTGATCGGGCTCGGGTTCCGGGCCTCGGCGGATGACCAGATCAAGAAAAAGGATGGGACTATTCTTACCGGGCAGATCATCAGTGTCTCCAATGGGCAGGTGATGTTCAGCACCCATTCTTCCACGGGGAGCGTAGTCAAGTTGCCTTATTATTTGACCGATATTGACACGATCACGATGGAGACACCGGATGCGGTGACGAAGGTCAAGGGCGCGGCCCCGGCCACGGTCATTGCGGCGTTGGAGCCACAGGTCAAGCAGTTCGCGGGTCTGCCGGTTAACTGGGTCGTGGAAGCGATGGCGGAACTGGCGGAGGCTTATAGTGCACTGGGACAGGGCGACAAGGCGGTGGCCATCTACAATCAGATCGGCACCCTTTATCCAACCAGCGCTTATGTTGATTTCGCCGTCGCGAGCAAGGCGAAGCTGAGCCTGCAGCAGGGCAAAGTTGACGAAGCGCTGGCTGCCGTGCAACCGATCATTGAAAAGGCGAACAAGAATTTGACGCCATCCCCGGCGGAAGGCGGACTCTACGCCACGGCCTTTTTGGTTTACGGACAGGCACTGGAAGCACAGAAAAAAAACAGCGAGGCGCTGGAAGCTTACCTGACCGTGAAGACGATGTTTTACCAAAACCCGGCGCTGGCTGACCAAGCGGATCAACTGGCCAAGAAACTCCGCGACGCCAATCCTGGCCTGGGCGTCGATTAGCCTTTACCTTCAACCCCGATAGTCCTTCGATTAATCCTCAACCGTCCCTATGACCACCATCCCCCTCCCCACCCTCCGAACCGGCTTGCTGGCCCTCGCGCTCCTGGCTGCCTCTCTCTTCGTCAACCAGCTCTCCGCGCAGGATGCAGCGTCCACGCCCACGCCGGCAGCAGGTGCACCAGCCGATGGCTCGGCCGCTCCCGCGAGTGATGCACCGAAGCCTCAGCAGGCGGTGACCACGGCACAGTTCCTGAGCCAGGGTGGTTTCGTGATGTGGATCCTCGGTGCGGCGTCGGTCTGCATGGTCTGGTTTACGACGGAAGGTTTCGTCATCCTGCGCGCGAAGAAGCTGGCTCCCCCGGCCTTGATCGCCCGCATCCAGGAAGCACTGGCCGCGGGAAATTACCAGGAAGCCTGGAGCATTTGTAAATCGAACCGCTGCTTCCTGAGCTCCGTTTTATCGGCGGGACTGGAACGGATTGGCCGAAACAAGGACGCGGTGGAATTCGCCATTGAGGAAACAGCGATCCGCGAATCGACCGACCTGAAGACGAACACGACGTATCTATCGGTGATCGGGGTGGTCGCGCCGATGGTCGGCTTGACCGGAACGGTCTGGGGCATGATTCACGCGTTCAATACCCTTGGCCAAAACGGCATCACGGATCCGGCCAAGCTGGCGGGGAACATCGGTGAAGTGCTAGTCGCGACGATGTCGGGTCTGGTCGTCGCCGTGCCGGCGTTCGTTTTCTTCTATGTGCTGCGGGCGCGGGCCCAGAGCGCGATTCTTTTCGCCGAATCGCAGGTCTATCGCCTGCTTGATGAGATTCCTTACGATCAGCTTTCCGGTATCCGCATCGGCGAGAACTTCGGCACGGAACAGGCGAGCAAGACACGCTCGGCCCGCTCCGGCGTCTCGCAAAAAGTTTCCCGCAACGTGACGACGAATTGTCCTTCCTGCAACGCGCCGATCACGGTGGGGGTCACGCCTTGCCCGAATTGCGGCACCGTTCTCGATTGGGGAACCTGATCCGTCACGATCCACATTGTCATGGCCTCCCAGAGCATCAAGCGCCAGCGTAAGCGCAAGCGCGTCGACCAGGACGGCGACCCGGAATTCCAGGTCGCGCCGATGGTCGATGTGTTGTTGGTGCTCATGCTCTTCTTCATGAGCATCACCTCGACGGAGTTGATGAAGAAAGACCCGAACCTGCAACTGGCCGAGGCGAAGCATGGCAAGAAACCGGATCCGAGACAGAAGCACGCGATCACGGTCAATATCGGCTGGGATCACGCGAACAATGTGGCGCTGTTTTCGATGGACGGAAAATCGTTTCCCTCGGCGGATTCGTTGACCGGAATCCTGGGATCACGGGTTCATGCGGATCCGGCGGCGTATGTATTGATCCGCGCGGACAAGGATGTTCAATATAGCAACGTGTCCGATCTCATGACCGCCTGCGCGGGCGCGGGCATTGGCACGGTAACCTTCTCCGTCATTACCGGCGGAGGCAAAAAGGCGCCTGATGCGGGTGCATCGGCTGCAAATTAAGGAATCGATATGGCTGGAAGTGTAGATGGCGATCATGGGTTTCAGATAGCACCGATGCTGGACATCCTCTTTGTGCTGCTCTTGTTCTTCATGGTTTCGGCCGGAGCACAAAAGCATGAGACGAATTTGACGACGCAATTGCCGGGAGGCAAACCGGGGCACGACGTGCCAATCCAGGTGACGATTGACAGTGATGGACAGGTCACGGTGAACAGTGCGCCGACGGACACTCCCGACGATCATGCGTTGCCCGAGACGCTGGGCCGCCTCAAAGCCATCGTGCAGACGAATGCGACGCAGCCGGTGGTGATCACGCCCTCGCGGAGCACGCGGCATCAGCGGGTGGTTGACGTGTTGAATGCGTGCGCGGATGCGGGCGTTAAAAATCTGGCGTTTGGAACTCCCTCCGACTAGGAATGGCCATGGCTCAGGTACTTTCGACACAGAAATCATGGACGGAGAGGCTCTCCCGCTCCGGTTATTTCCTGGCGGCGCTATTGCTGCACCTGGTTCTTTTCGTCATGGTGGCCACCTGGGTCATTTTTCCCGCGTTTAAACCGCCGGTGGATGATTTCACCAAGACTTATCTTCCGCCCCCAGCACCGCCGCCACCGCCGCCGCAAGTCCAGCAGGCCGTGCAGGTGCCAACGCATGCGGTCGCGCCTCCGACGCCGGTGATCACGTCAACGGCTCCCTCGATGGATTTCAACATGCCGATGCCCGATTTCACGACGCAAACAACGCCCGATACGGTGTCGCAGAAGATGACGCAGAAGGTGGCCACGCCCACCAATAACATCTCCAGCGTGCGCCTGGCTAAAATCCTGGAGACGGAAAAGGCCTGGGGCCGGGATGCGAATGACATCCGGAATTCCAACAGTGACCCGCGGAATATCAAGGCGAAGTTCCCGGTCTACTTGGCTTCTTACGCCAACGGGGACTGGCATTGCAATATCGACCTCGATGCCACGGGAAAAATCACCGGGGGAAGTCTGCCGAACTTCGTGGCCAAGATCAACGAGTGGAGCCATGGCAACATCACAGGCGAAGTGGAACCGATGCCGTTGAACATCGGCGGACCTGATCTGCTCGACAAAAAGCCGCCGTTCATTTTCTTCACCGGGCACAAAGACTTTACGTTAACCCAGCAGGAAATCCAAAACCTGCGCGACTATTTGCAGGTTGGAGGCGCGATCTGGGGAGATAATGCGCTCGCCGGGGAAGGTTCCCGCTTTGATGTCGCCTTCCGCCGCGAAATGAAACGGGTGGTGCCGGACGCGGACAAGAATTTTGAGCCAGTGGCGATGACGGATGAAGTGTTTGTGAAGAGCTGGTTTCCGATCAACAAGATTCCCCAGGGGATGAACTACTATTCAGAGCCTCTGGAGCATCTTGATATCGACGGAAAGCTGGCAATTCTTTACACGCCCAATGACTACAGCGATCTCTTCTCCATGCATATCATGCCTGGGGATGCCGTGGTGGACGATTCGTGGCCCTATAAATATCCCCTCTATACGAACCATTATATGTGGACTTATCGTAAAATATTTTACCGGAATTTCGCCTTGGAGAGTTCCCTGGCCGCACAACAATTGAGCATGAACATTGTCGGATTTTTGCTCGTGCGTTTTGACAAGGAATTGCTCCTGACGCCTTGATTCCCTCGCTTTTGCCGCTTCGGTTTTGGGTTGTTTATGAATTGAATCCCTGATGTTTGCAGGGACTGCCGGTCATTCTTTCCCTGAGGAAAAGATTTTTTGGAAAGAGTTCTCGAACTTTGTTCCCCGTCCGGTGCATGATGGAGCATCTATTGCCCTGTCGTTTGCTCAAATTTAAGATTTTTGTAATTTTTTTGATCGAACTTCCTTGGGGTTCTTTGCGTCCAAGAGCTATCCATGCCTGTCCCTACCAAACCAATCGCTCCCTGGGAAGATGTCGTCCTGCGATTGATTGCCATTTACAAGTTGATCAAAGCGGCCCTGGCGCTGGCCCTGGGCATCACGCTACTGAAGTTTATGCACCATGGGGATATTGCGGCATTCCTGCACGACTACATCATTGAGCCGTATCATCTGGATCCGGAATATGATTCAGAAAGTCGATTCACGAACTGGCTGGTTCATGATGTCGACTGGCTCTTCCAACAGGCGACCTACCTGACGCCGCATAAAATTCGTCTCTCCGCTTATACCAGTTTTTTCTATGCCATTGTCTTTGCCACGGAGGGCATCGGGCTTTACCTGAAAAAGCATTGGGCGGAGTACATGGTCCTGATCGTCACCGGTTCCTTCCTTCCCCTGGAAATCTATCTGATTTACCACAAGCTCGCGTGGTGGAAAGTGGGCCTGCTGGTGGGAAATCTTCTGATCATCGCTTACCTGATCCATCGGCTGCGGCTCGACTATTACAATCGCCAGGCTCAGGCCAAAGCCAGGGCCACGACCTGCGCGTCTCAACCCGTGACGACGGCTCCGGTTTCCACGGAAGTACCGTGATCGTCCGTGGCCAATCCGGCCATCCACGTTAGATTGTACTCATGACTGACTCCCGTCCTGCGCTTCCGGCCCGCCCGAAGAAAGCCCCACGCAAGCGCCGCGGAAGTTTGCTGCCCTGGCTCCTGGCCGGGACGTTGATTGCGATCATCTCGGCAATCACGCTGGTCTACGCCTATTACAGTGCGCGGGCCGGACTGATCAATATCGACGTGATCAAGGAGATGCCGAAGGCGTCGATTCTCTATGATTACCAGGGACACGCGTTTGGCCGGTTCTTTGACGAAAACCGGATTCCCCTCCCCGCGAACCAGCCCGTGCCCAAGCTTCTGACCGAGGCGGTCATCGCCACGGAGGACCGACGCTTTTATTCCCATGGGGCCATCGATCCTGTCGGCATGGTTCGCGCGGCGGTGGTGAATTTTCTCGGTCACGGGGGACGACAGGGCGGCAGCACGATCACGCAGCAATTGGCGCGGAACAGCATCGGCCAGTTGCAGCGGACCTACGACCGCAAGCTGCTGGAAATCTTCCTCGCGCACCGGATCGCCAAGGCTTACACGAAAGACCAGATCATCCGCTATTACCTGGATCGCATCTATTTTGGCCAGGGGCTTTATGGCGCGGAGACCACGGCGAATGCTTTCTTTGGCGTGTCGGCGCGACAGCTCAGTCTCTCCCAATGTGCTTTGCTGGCCGGGATGATTTCGAGCCCGAACGCGTCGTCACCGTGGAAAGACATCGAGGCGGCCAAGGCGGCGCGCAACCGGGCCTTGAGCCGGATGGTGAAGGCGGGCTACATCACGCAAGCGGCGGCGGACAAGGCGCAGCGAACTCCCCTCGCCCTGCGGCCGCGGCCCGATTTCGGGGGCGGATTTGCCACGAGCGAAGTTCGCCGTCAACTGGAGCAAACGCTCGATCCGACGACCATCCAGCAGGGGGGACTGAAGATTTTTACCACGATTGATCCGCGTCTCCAGACCATCGCGGAATATGCGCTGCAAGCCCGGATCAATGAGATTGAGAAATCGAAAGGCGAGAGCCATGCGAATGGTTTCGGCGATCCTGACACGGGGCTGCCGGATGAGAATGTCCTGGAGGGAGCGGTCTTCGCGATGGATCCGGCGACCGGTTCGATTCGCGCGGTGGTGGGCTCACGCGATTTCGCGTTAAGCCAGTATAACCGGGCGATGCTCTCGCGGCGGCAGGTCGGTTCCACGCTCAAGCCTCTGATCTACGCCACGGCTTTCGCCGAAAAGGGGTACAATCCCGCGAGCACAATTGACGCGACGAAATTCAATCTCGCCTCGTCCAGTGGTCCGCAAAGCACCGGCGATGCCCCGGCGAATCCGTTGCGCGTGAACGATGCGCTGGTTCATTCCGATAACTATGCGGCGGTGCGGATGGGAATGATCGTGGGGCCCGAGTTGCTCAACACCTACGCGCAACGTTGCGGCGTGACGACGGATATCCCGCCCTATCCCTCGAGCTATCTCGGCGCGTGCGAGTTGAGCCTGAATGAACTGACGGGCATTTATGCGACCTTTGCCGATGAAGGTGTATGTGTCCGCCAACACATCGTGGTGCAGGTGCGGGACGAGAAGGACAGGGTGATTTACCAGTATGAGCCCGAAGGTCACCGCGTTTTCACGCCACAAGTGGCTCGACAGGTCACCGGGATGTTGCAAAACGTGCTCGATTTTGGCAC
>CAIPBM010000009.1 GCA_903863295.1 uncultured Verrucomicrobiota bacterium
CGGCCTCGGCACAACAGGGGCTCTCGCCAGAGGAACAACATCTCAACGACGCCGTTCTCGCCCTTATTTCTCTCGGCTACAAGCAGGCCGAGGCATACAAGACTGTCCGCGCCATCCGCGATGCCCAGCCCAAGGCCACGGTGGAGGATCTGGTTAAAGAGGCGTTGAAGGCGCTCTAGTATTTGATTGCGGGCCGATGCCCGCTCAACGCTAAATACCGCATGGCTCGTCGGCGCACATCGCTCACTTGGAAATTCGAGCGCAGTCTGCGCCATGAATCGGCCACGGTGATTGCCGGGGTGGATGAGGTGGGGCGTGGCTGTTGGGCGGGGCCGGTTTTTGCGGCGGCGGCGATTTTGCCGGATGGCTTGCGGCACAGGCATCTCAAGGATTCGAAGCTCCTCCCCCTCGCGCATCGTGAGGAACTCCACGACGTCCTTTGTACGCACGAGGAGGTTCGCTGGTCCATCGGTGTTGCTTCGGTGGAAGAAATCGATGCCCACAATATTCTCCAAGCCAGTCTACTGGCCATGCGACGGGCTGTGGCAGGGCTGGCCGCGCAACCGCATCTCTGCCTCATCGACGGCAACAAGAAGGCGGGGCTGGGCTGCGCGGAAATCACCGTCATCGATGGGGACGCGAAATGCCCCTCCATTGCCGCCGCCTCGGTCATCGCCAAGGTCGCCCGGGATCGCGCCATGGCGGAACTCGCCGCGCTTTACCCGGCGTACGGTTTGGAGAATCATAAGGGCTACGGAACCCCGGAACACGCGCATGCCCTTGCCCTTCACGGACCTTGTCCAGTTCATCGTCGATCATTTCGACCGGTGCGAGAATGTGCCCGTGCCCAGGTTCAGTTCAACTTTGCAGGCGGGAGCTTACGGTGAGCGAGTGGCGGCCGCTTTTCTGCGGCGCCAAGGGTACCGCGTGCTCTACCGCAATTACCGGACGACTCGCGGCGAAATCGACCTGATTTGCCGGTGCAAGGAGATGCTTGTCTTCGTGGAGGTCCGGAGCCGGGCCGGGGAGGATTTCGGTCGCCCGGCGGAAACGATTGGTTCCGCCAAGCAGGAGTCATTGCGCCATGCGGCCCGGCGCTATTTGGAATTGCTTGGGCGCGAGGACATTCTCTATCGGTTTGATGCCGTGGAAGTAAAACTACAGGCTGGTACCAATCCGGTATGTGCTTTGCTTAAGGATTTATTTGCCTAATCCCAATTTTCGGGGAGATGCATGGTCGCGTGCAGTTAAGTTTGACGACCGTGCCGGAAGAAGAGAAACTGACACTCTTTGTCATGGCCGTAGATAAACCAATTGTCATCATGGGCGCAGGCCCCGCGGGGCTCACTGCCGCGTGGGAGCTCATCCATCAGGGCCAGGATGTCGTCGTCTGGGAGGCTGATCCGGCCTACGTCGGCGGGATATCCCGCACCGTGCAGGCGGAAGGCTATCGATTTGATATCGGCGGGCATCGTTTTTTCAGCAAGTCGGAGGAGGTCAACAAGGTCTGGCGCGATATCATGCCGGACGATTTCATCGATTGCCCGCGGCTCTCGCGAATTTACTACAAGGGCAAGTTTTTCAATTACCCTCTGGAGGCGATGGATAGCTTCCTCAAGCTCGGGCCGGTGGAGACCTTCAAAATCCTTCTCAGCTACGGTCACTCCCGAATCCATCCCATTCACCCGGAGCTGACCTTTGCCCAATGGGTCACCAACCGGTTTGGCGAGCGGCTCTTTAACATGTTTTTCAAGACCTACACGGAAAAGGTCTGGGGCATTTCCTGCGATGAATTGAGTGCCGATTGGGCCGCGCAGCGGATCAAGGGACTGGATTTGTGGGAAGCTGCCAAGGCCGCGCTCATGGGCAAGAAAGCAGCGCCGACGGCCAAGACACTGATCCGCAATTTCTTTTATCCCCGCCTCGGCCCCGGCCAGATGTGGGAGACAGCGGCGAACAAGATCATGGAAAAAGGGGGCAAGGTGCTCCTTGATCGCAAGGTGCAGACGATTCACTGGGATGAAACCGGCGTCACGCATGTGACCGGGATCAACCAGCAGGGCGAGTTCTTCCAACAGGAGGGCACCCATTTCATTTCTTCGATCCCGCTCAAGGAGCTGATGCTATCGCTCGATCCGCCGCCGCCCAAGGAAGTCGTTTTCGCGGCCAAGTCGCTCAGGTACCGCGATTTCGTCACCGTCTGTCTTGTGGTCAACAAGGCCAAGGTTTTCGCCGATACTTGGATCTATATCCACGATCCTTCCGTCAAGGTTGGGCGCGTCCAGAACTACAAAAACTGGAGCGCGGCGATGGTGCCGGATCAAAACATGACATCGTTGGGCATGGAATACTTTTGCTTTGAGGGCGATGGAATCTGGAGCTCAACCGATTACGACCTGGCCCAACTGGCCATCCGCGAGGCGGTCCAAATCGGACTGGTCAAGGCGGGCGAAGTGCAGGACGCCTTTGTCGTGCGCATGCCCAAGGCTTATCCGATCTACGATCAGCATTACCAGGGGCATCTCAACATCATCAAGGATTGGGTCTGCCAGTTTGCCAATCTCCAGCCGGTGGGCCGCAACGGCATGCACCATTACAACAACCAGGATCACTCGATGATGACCGCGATGCTGGCCGCGCGCAACGTCCAGGGCAGTCATTACGATTGTTGGGCCGTGAATACCGAGGCGGAATATCACGAGTCAGGTGACTCGAAGCACTAGGGCTTAGGATGACGGATTGGGTGAGAGCTTGATTCAGGGCTCCACGTCCACGGGGGTTCCCACCTTGACCATCTTGAGGACTTTCTCCGCGTTCCAGTTGGCGAGGCGGAAGCAGCCGTGGGATTGCGTGCGGGAGATGTTTTCGGGTTCC
>CAIPBM010000010.1 GCA_903863295.1 uncultured Verrucomicrobiota bacterium
CAATATCGTCAATTCCATCCTTGCGAAGAAGATTTGCTCTCCATCTCTAATATTCTCGAAGAAATACAGCCTCATCAAATTTTCGCGACAGGTAGTTTGGCTGAACCGTCTTCCGTTCAAGGCATATGTTTTAATCTTTTGAAACAGACGCTTTCGCAATTGAAAGACCAACCTTGGGTAAAAGATTGCTATGTGTGGCTTTTTCAAGGGTCTGATAGCGAATGGCCGACATGGGAGATTGAAATGGCGGTCCCGCTCAGTCCTGGAGAGTTAGCAAACAAAATTCAGGGCATATATGAGCATCAGTCACAAAGAAGCCAAACTCCCATTAGTTCTGATCGTCACCGTGAAACGTGGCAGCAAGCTGAGGCTTTAAATCGCTCAACAGCGGACATCTACAATCGATTGGGACTCGCTGAATATGCTGCCATTGAAGCATTCAAGCGTTGGAATCGCTAATTTGCTCATGACGAACTACGATTTTTGCCTAGAGCTCAAGCATGTTCCACCTCTGGATCGTAATTTCCTGCCGGCTGCACTGTGGAACCGTGCTTACGAAGCCAATGTGGCTATTGATGTCAACGCTACTTCCTTGACCATAGCGTTGGAACGAAGTGCGAATGACATCTCCGTACTAACTACCAAAGTACTTTCACGAAGCCCGGAAAACGACTGGCGTACACTTCGTTATTTGGAGCGGATATTGAAATTTTTACTGTGGCAAAAAGGAGCATCGCGGGTTTACGTGGCGGGCCGACCGGATATCGCCCGCAATTTGGAATCGATCTATTCTCCTACCGGAGAGCGCCGGTTCGACGCCCTTTTCATGGGGGACAAAGTCTATGGCAAAACATTTGAGCTGGTTAACTGCTATACCTACGAGCTTCCCAAATCGAGTGAAAACCAAGCCTTGCACGGAAGACATTGGAAAGGTTGCAGGATTGGCTTCGATTTAGGGGGTAGCACTCGAAAATGCGTGGCCTTAATTGACGGGGAGGTTGTCTTTTCTGAGGAAGTGCCTTGGAATCCGTATTTTCAAAATTCATCAGAATATCATCTTAAGGGAATCCGAAGCTCTCTGTCACGAGCAGCGGAGCATTTGCCCAGGGTCGATGCCATTGGCGGCAGCGCTGCCGGTATTTATGTCAACAACGAAGTACGAGTTTCATCACTTTTCAGGGGTATTGCTCAAACTGAGTTTGAACAAGTGATTCGCCCAATGTTCCATCGCATTCAACAAGAATGGAACGGAATTCCGTTTGAAGTGATTAACGATGGCGAGGTAACTGCATTGGCCGGAGCTTTCCATCTAAAGGAACATTCGGTTTTGGGAATCTCAATGGGAACAAGTCAGGCTGCAGGTTTTATCAACAATGAAGGCAAGATCACGACTTGGTTGAACGAGCTTGCGTTCGCTCCGGTCGATTATGCGGCCCACGCTCCAGTAGATGAGTGGTCGTCGGATATCGGCTGCGGAGTTCAGTACTTCTCACAACAAGCGGTCGGTCGCTTGATTGCTAAAGCAGGCATTGCCCTTCCGGACCAAATGCCATTGAGCGAAAAAATGATAAGCGTACAACGACTTGTCGAGAGCAAAGATCCTCGGGCTCGGCTCATTTATTTAACGATAGGAACCTATCTGGGGTATACGCTTGCGCACTACCGCTACTTTTATCATTTCAAAAGTTTGTTGCTTCTTGGGCAGGTGACCATTGGTGCAGGCGGAGACGTCATGCAGAACCAAGCCCGAAAAGTCCTGGTCGATGAGTTTCCGGATATCTCTGATTCCATTCGTTTCGTCAGCCCAGATGATAAGCAAAGAAAATATGGGCAAGCTATCGCCGCAGCCAGTCTTCCGGTTTCATATCATCCAAACTGATGCAACTATCTCGACCTCAAGCCGACGTTTATGTTCCGGATGGAACTCCCTTGGATGTAGCTTTATCACGGACTACCCATCTTTGTCTTGCTGCTCACCAAGACGATGCGGAAATCTTTGCCTATCACGGCATTCTCGCCTGCTACCAGCAACACTCTCAATGGTTTACATGCGTTATCGTGACAGATGGGGGGGGCAGTTCCCGGAAGGGTGCTTACGCCTCTTACACAGACGAACAGATTAAGGCGGTACGTCGCGGCGAGCAAAGGAAAGCTGCGGTCCTCGGAGAATATTCTGTCCAAATTCAACTGCAGCATTCAAGCAAGTCCGTGAAAGATCTTCAGAATCAGACGATCGTGAGCGATCTTCATAAAGTGCTTTTGGCTACGCAGCCAGAAATTGTCTACCTCCACAATCCGACTGATAAGCACGACACCCATATCGCGGTACTGACCCACTGCTTAAAGGCATTGCGGTTGCTTCCTAAATCTCTCCGTCCCAACAAACTTTACGGAGGAGAAGTCTGGCGGAACCTCGATTGGCTTTTGGATGATGATAAGCAAGCTCTGAATGTTAGTAATCGACCGAATATTGCTGCCTCTCTCGTCGGTGCCTTCGACTCCCAAATCAGCGGCGGCAAACGTTATGATCTCGCTACGGTTGGCAGGCGGATGGCAAATGCCACCTACTTTAACCCCCATACAATAGATGATATGACAGCTACCGACTGGGCGATGGATCTTACCCCCCTGATCGAGAATGACGATCTATCGCTTATAGAATACACCGATGCCTTTGTTTCCCGTTTTGCTGAGGATATCCGCAAACGACTTAAAAAGTTTGGGAATCTTTGACAGACCATCAAACTATCAACACGATGAGCAAAACGTTTTATTTCTTATTTATAAAAATAAAGATGAGCGAATGGTCTTGCCGAGGTTTCGCGAATATCTTTTTCTCATATACCTTCATACCTGTTCGATTCGCTAAACAACTTCTTTACTGCTTTTTTATAACTGCAAGTTTTTCCTCTGCTTCTGCCGATGATTCTGACACTGGTGTCAATCTCTTACCAGGTACTTTTGAAAAGGGTATTGCCTCTTACAATCCGTGGGCTGGCGTAGACGACAAAGGAAATTTAACAGTCATTACCGGCAGCCAATTAGCTGTAACCGAAACCGGCGAAGTACAGGAAAGCACATTTAGTCCAAGCGTGGCGGTAGGAGATCTTAATGGTGATGGATTGCCGGATCTCGTGGTCGCGGATGCTAGGGGCTATTTTTGGTTTTTCCCTAATTCAGGAAGGCCAAATGCTCCAGTTTTTACCCACGGGGAAATTATGCCAATCTGGCTGGGGGGAGGTTGGACTGAAGGAGATGCAATTCCCCGTGTTCAGCTGGTTGATTTTACCGGAGACAAAAAATTGAGTATTGTGGCGGGAAATTATTTTGGCGGCCTTTATTTCATTCACAATCTTGGTTCTGCTGAAGTCCCCGATTTTCGGATGTCGGCGGATCGAGCCGAAATTCAAATCCAAACGCATACCAATCAACTTATGTGGTGTAATTATCTCTCACCCTTCTTGTACGATTGGTCTGGCACGGGACGACTTGATCTGGTCATGGGAGACGGAAGCTACAGCGCCAATAGTATTTTTCTATTCGAAAATCAGGGAGGAAATGACCATCCTGTTTTTAACGAAAGGAAGCAGGACAAGATTATTCCAGGAATGGGGCGTGAACACCTGACTCCTCAGGTAATCGATTGGAACAACGATGGCAAAGCTGATATCATTTGCGGAGAAAGGGCTGGAAATATTAATGTCTATCTAAACCAGGCAGCTGACAAGACATCTAAACCTGTTTTCGATAAAGACAACCCAATTCACGTTATGTTTGGCACCACCGACAAGGTAGGTGCTTTTCCGACGGTCTGCCCGTTCAATTTTTATCACAATAACCTTTTTGATCTGCTTGTTTCTGATCCCAATGGGCATATTTCATGTGCACAAAATATAGGTACATTAGGTTCACCGAAATTTGGTCCATTGGTTCCGCTCAAAGGTGTAAATCCGTATCCGAAAATCATATTACCCGTTGATTGGGTAATCTCTCGCTACTTTCCTGACGGAGCCCCCAACGAGTTACTTGAATGTACCAATTCTGACTTGGAAAAAGACTTCATCCCCCCTCCCGACCCTTTTAAAGGAAAAGGAGCGATGAAGTTTTCTATAGTGAAGCCCGATAATGTCTATTTCAAAAATTTTTACCTTCCGGCCGACAATACACGTTATATACAATATAATCATACCATAGATTTAGATGCGGAGACTCGCTACACACTGTCGGCCTGGATAAAAACTGTAGGTGATATTTCTGATTTAACGTGGCATCTCCATGGAGGACAAGGACTTGACCGTGACTCTTTTGTCCAAGTTGATTATACAGGATCTGATATCGGATGTGGGGGAGGCTGGTCGCATATAGAGGCAGAGATACGAATTCCAAGAACAGTTCTCGACAACCCTGATCGGAAAAAGGAAACAGCAACCCTCTTATTTTATTTAATATTTAAAGGAGATGGCACGCTTTATCTTGACGATATTTCACTTAAAAAAGCGCATTAAGGTCTATTTGCACAATCAAACAAGAATGAATAATGAGGGATGAAACGGATCAGAAGGCGCAATCGAGACGTTCAAATCAAATAATTGGTTTCATTTATCGGATCTGCGTCGGCGACAGGAAAAAAATTAAGCCAAGCGCAGCAAATACAGTTCATAGAAGGTCAAGTTCAACGTCGCCGAGGGCACCTCAAGGTCACAGACGTATTGCAGGAGTTTTATGCTCCAACGTTTTCGAGGAAACGTAAGAGGTCAGCCCGGGGTTGGAACCGGCGTTTTTTTTCTTTGGGCGGGTTATGAATGCTCAAGGCAGTATCTGTAATGAATAGATCGGCCTGAATGTATTACATGTTCAGTCCCGAAGAGAGGCGGTGTGGATTGGTTTTAAAGTGGGCGGGTTCTTTCTGCCAGTAAGAACAAATGAACTGATAAGAGGTGAGGCCGGCCAAGCTCTTGAGACGCTTTGCAAAGTTGTAGGCGTTGAGAAACGCGCTGAGATGCTCACGTAGCTGGACGTGGCCGTCGTAGTGATAAGTACGTACCGTCGCCTCCTTGATCGTGCGGTTCATGCGCTCGACCTGGCCGTTGGTCTAGGGGTGGTCGGGCTTGGTCAGGCGGTGATCGATGTCGTGACGGGCGCAGGTGACTTCAAAGGCGTGGGCGCGAAAATGCTCTCCACGCTCCTAAGCCAGCTTGATGTCGGTGGCGGCCGAACGGAGGTTGCCCGGGGTGGTGAAGTGAGTGCCGTTGTTGGTGAGAACGGTGTGGATTTTATAAGGGATGAGCTCGATGAGTTCCTGCAAAAAATCGGCGGCCTCGCGCCGAGTCGCCCGTTCCACCAATCGGGCGAAGGCGAACTTGCTGGCGCGGTCGATGGCGACAAAAAGGTAGAGCTTACCCTCGGCGGTGCGCACCTCGGTGAGATCGATGTGGAAGTAGCCGATCAGATAGACCTTGAACTTCTTCTTGGCCGGACGCTGGCCGTCGAGATCAGGCCGACGGCTGATGCCGTGGCGCTGAAAACAACGATGAGGCGAGGATCGGGTGAGTTGGGGGATGGTCGCCTGCAAGGCATAGAGGCAATCATCCAGCCGCAATAACGTGTGCTTGCGGAAGGCGACAATCATGGCCTCATGCTCGGCGCTCAGCGTGGTGGAGCGAGGCTCCGGCCCCATCGCCGCGTCCGACACGAAGGAGCGCTTTCTGCACTTGTGAACGGTCTTGGGGTTGATGTCGTAGCGCTCGGCCAGCGCGATCAGGCTATCTTGAGTAGATTGGATCGCCCGACGCACTGCCGCCGTCGTGCGGGCGCACCCGTGTAATACTTGTCCCATATGTTCTCCGGTTTTGGCACATCATCGCGCCTACCACCGCCTCTCTTCGGGACTGAACATCTAGCGGGTATTGAAGGGATCTTCATGCCTAGCCAAAGAGCAATTACAGGAATAGTAATTCCCGACTGTAGGAGATACATGGCGGGAGTGTGACGAATGCTGTAAGGCGAGATGCGCCGATGGCGCAAGGACGAATGAGTTTAGAGGGCAGTCCGCACGGCTAGGTCGAGCCTTTCCTGTAAGACGGTTTTGGTCATCCCTGCCAGTTCCAGTTGGCTTAATCTCGTGGAAAGCTGGTTTTTACAACTCAGCCAGAACGCTATACCCCGGGGTGCGTTTCGTAGCCTGGAAGTCTTGGAACAAGCCATCGCGGGTTCCTCACGCGTGAAACACTAACCCGACGCCCTTTGTCTGGACGGCCAGTATTGAAAAAATCCTGAAAAAGATCGCTTGGAACGCCATGGATTCGAACAAAT
The DNA here is from genome assembly GCA_903863295.1 of uncultured Verrucomicrobiota bacterium. GTDB lineage: Bacteria > Verrucomicrobiota > Verrucomicrobiia > Methylacidiphilales > UBA1321 > JABDGH01. The sequence goes on from CAIPBM010000010.1 coordinate 6,313, forward strand.
CCAACCCGCTTACTCTCTGCCCAGAACGTCGCGCCAATTGCGTAGCTAATTTAGGGATACTCCATTACTACGCGCTAAGGCGGAGTGTGTTCACCACATTACGGATTCCGAACGTCTCTTTTTGCATCGAGTCGAAAGCAATTACAACTAACCGGACTGAAATCTGCAAGTTTGATTGGACAAAAGCTAACATTGATAATATATGGTAGCTATACTTGTTCAGAAATGACGCAAATAAAACGCATTATTAACGCGAGTTTTTTTCCAACATTCCAAGGAGAAGAACCCATGCGGTATTGGAGGGCTGTGGAGGCACAGGCCTCGCAATTTCGCCGCGTCGGTGCCACCCACATCATGGTCAACAAGGCCTTAGTTTCCATACCTTGGGCGATGGATCCCGAAAACTCTTACCTGCGCTTCTCCACCTTCGGGCATACTCTGGACAAGTTTGTGAGCTCGACATGGAACGCCGGGATTTATCATGAGCCGTTATTGGAAAAAAACCGCGAACTCCTTTTAGAGCAGGCCAAACTAGCTCGCAAGTATGGCTTCCGCTGCGCGATCCGCTGCGTGGAGATGACGCTGATGCCGGAAAGTTTTTTCCGCCGGCATCCCGCACTGCGGGGCCCGCGCGTGGACAACCCGAGTTGTTCGACTTCGCCTATGTATGCCCTCTGCGCCATGCTGCCGGAAGTGCAGGATCATTATCGGCAGATGATCCGAAAATTGCTTGCGCTTGTGCCTGAGATCGACGAAATGCACATTTTCACCAACGATTCCGGTGGCGGTTTCTGCTACTCATCCCACCTTTACTCCGGGCCCAACGGCCCGGTTCATTGCAAACAAATCCCGAGTGCCAAGCAGGCGCAGTTTTTTTGCGGCGTGATTGCTGAGGCTGGTCGCGAGATCAATCCGGCGTTCCGCGTCGTGATGACTTCCGGCCTTGGGATCTCCGAAAAAGCCTCCTTCATCGACGACGCCCCGCAGGGGGTCGTCTCCGACATCTGTGGCGCTTTTGCCTGGATGGGTGGCCTTGAGGATCGCTGGGCTAATATGGCGGTTGGCCCCTCTATCTACGATAACCCCGGGGAACGGCAGAAAGCGCGCGACTGGGCGCTGGCAGACTTCCGAGCGCGGGTCGAGCCGATCCGCCGCAGTAACAGGCCGATCTATGTCAATTACACGCCGGAATATTACGCCGGAGACGACGCGCGGCCATACGAGACGCATAGGATAATGCGCGAGATGCTGAACCTAGGCGTCGAGGCGATCATCGGCGGAGCGCCCGGGTGGACGCTCTACAGTGTCAATACCGCCATGATGATGCGAGCAATTGCCAGAGGTGACGAACCTACCGCTGACGCGGTTGTCGCCGTTGCAGAGGGCTGGGTCGGCACTGAACTCGCGCCAAAGCTATGTGCCGCCTGGCAGCGGTGCGACCATGCCGCGCGGGAATGGCCTATGCCAGCCGGCTCGGGACACGCCGCTTACATTCAACCGTTGTTGATTCATATGCCGATTGTTCCCGACGAGGCCTTGCTCTCCCCAACTGATCTCGAATACTTTATGACCCCCGTGCTACGTGACGAGGAGAAGATGAAGCAGCACCACGGCGGGGTCTGGCGTATTGTCCATTATGATCAGGCGACTCTACTAGCCTATCTGGCGCAATATGAGAAGGTCATCTTTCCTGATTACGAGAGTGCCATTGCTATTCTCGACGAGGCGCTGGCCTCTCCAGCGTCTGTCGATGCGGCGGCGGACTGCCTTAAAGAGCACCGCGCCAATGCTGCAGCGCAGCTATTCTCCCATAAACGGTTATCTCACTGGTTCATGGCCGCGCTTCACCGCAAGGCCGACTGCGCACCGCCCACTGGATGTCCGTCACTAAGTGAGATCATTGACAGCGAGATCGCACTTTGTGAAGCCGCTATGCGCGCGAGTCCAGCCGCTTGGGTTCCGCCCCATGAATGCCTGCACCATAGTGATCACGCAGTTCGTCTCGCGCTCATGCGCCAGCATCGCAACGACCCGCCGCGTCGTGTTGATTTATCAGAGTTCCCAACGCACAGGCATCCCGGTATCGATGCCTGCTGCGGCGCGCACAAAGTAATCCAGAACTTGCCATGACCAGTTTGAACAAAATAAGAGGTGTCCCCGACTCCACGCTGCTCCCAAGTTTGGATGGGTTGCCAGGGATGGCCACGGGGACGATCAGGCGGCGGGTGGAAGTCCCGCTGGTGACCGAGAAGCTGAAGAATGGCGTCAGCGAGGCTGGGGTAATCCATTTGCCGCAAGCGCAGGTCCAGTTCAATCCTCGGGAGATTGGTATCGAGGCCGAGGAGGCGCCGTCGTTCGCGTATGCCCACAATATATCTTCAATGATCGCGAAGGCCTGCGTGGCGCAGATCCCGGGACCATCGGTGGGGTTTTGTCATCAACGCCGAGGAGACGAGGCATAAATTTGAATGCGCACCCATGGATAAACTAACTGATTTGATTGATTCACCTGGAAACGAAACTACATCAACTGGACTAATCAAAGCGAAATAATTTATGTCTGCTCAACTCATTGAAATCTCGCCATCCTGCAAGCTGGAGCTAAGCATCGCGGACAACGGCGAATTCCTTGGCCTTGGCCGGGTCACGGTCAAAGGCGTGGAACTGCGCAGCGAAGCGCGGCCGATTCAACTGCGCTTAGACACACCGGACGGTATCTTCTACTCGCGGCTGGAATTATTGAGAGTGGAACGCGGCGGCGATGGCATGGTGCGCATAGAGCTGCGGGCCCACGGCGTTCGCTGGACCCGCGGCGAGTACGCTGACGACTACGACCAGCCGACGGTGTGGCTCTCAGACAGCGCCGCGCCTGTGGCGGACGATCTCGCCCTGATCCTAAAACCCGCCGCGCTGACGCTAGGTTGCAGGAAGTGGCATGGGTTCTCCTACGCCTTCGAATTCCGCAGCGAGGCACGGCAGATCCACCGGCTGCTGGTTCATGGGACGTGGGAGATCGGCGGCCGGATCACCGGCAACACGGTATTGTCCCAGGGGCAATGCAATATGCCGGTGTATGCGGGCGCGAAGGAAAGCGTCTTTACTACCGCCTGCCTCAGAACACTGGACCAGTACGGTTCGCCGCAGGGTAACTCCTTCCAACTCGGGCCGCGCGCGGGACTGCTTCAGGGCTTTGACTTTCAGGTCGCCAAAGAAGGCGTGCTCCTTCAGTACTGGCCGGAGATGGACAGCGTTTCGAGCTTGGTCGAATCGCCTGCGGGAAGTGACCTGCTGCATGTTGTGGACGAATACCGCTTCCCGCTGGCTGCGGTGGTCACAACTGTGGAGAAGCGCGTCCTTTTTTTTTCCGGTTCCCTCGCCGAGCATGAGGTCCATGATCTTTGGTGGGAGGCGCGCCGGGAGTGTTATGGTCTAGTCAATAAGCGGTTCAACATCAAGCGCACAGCACCTGCTCCGGAAATGGGGCTGAAGTACCAGACCCAAGTGGTGGATGGGCGACTGCTGATGAACATTGGTGGCCAGAAGGTGGACAGCACTGAGGTGCCCTACGCTATCGCCGAGCGGATCCTTCCGGTGCTGGCGGAGCAAGGGATAAAGCGTTTTTTCCCCGAGGTCATGAGCGAGAGCGACGTGACCGAACTGGGGATGCAGCGCAAGCTCGATGAAGGCGTGCATGGCGAACTGCACTGCTCGAGCGTCTGCAGCACCCATCGCTTTTTCCCATCCGAATTCTGGGGAGGCATCAAGGCGTGGAAAGTCATGGCCGATAAAGCTCACGCATTGGGCATGGAGATAGGCGCATGGTTCGCTCCTCACCTCTCGCCGCGCTCCCCGATCTTCGCGGAACATCCCGAGTACCGAATGATAAGCGTTACGGGCTTGCCCAGCGGCGGCGGCTATGGCTTCCACTCTATTGTTGTCGCTGACTGGAATACGGCGATCTCCGACTGGCTGATTGCCGACCTGAAGCGGTGGAAGGAAGAGGGAGGCTTAGATTATATTTTCACCGACTCCATCTGCAATATGGGGCTGGTGCAAGCCAACTACGGCGCGAAGATGCGCACCAATTTTGCCGCCCTCGGCCGACTTTACCATCGTATTCAGGCAATCGGTATTCCCTCTCTCTCAGTCGAAGGGCTTTCACCCTGGACCTACAGTCGCTTCGGCATGGTTGATCCACGTGGCGACTACATGGAGCAGAATCGGGCCGTCGCCGGCCAAAACGATTTCGGCTGGTGGGTTGGACACCAGGAGATGATGGACGGGTTGTCTTTGTTATGTTGCGCCCGAAAGCGCAGCCCGGAGGAGATGGAGCGCCTGCTTTTCCGGGCCATAGCCGCCGGCGGCTACATGTGCTACGAACACGAGTACGGAATTGATCACAAGATATTCCCGTGGTGGAGCCGGCTCAACCATGTCCTCAATCTGGTGCAACCGCACATGCGGACCCGGCGGGTGCTGCCTGATCGCGCCGGAATCGTCTGGCACGACGGCGACATCCGCACAGTCTGGACCTTCAAGGATGTCATGATGGATGTGCCTGTTGGATTCAAAGTCGAAGTCATTGACGGCTCAGGCGCGCGCGAACTCGCGGGAACCAACTCCTTAACGCTTCCATCTTGGGGCGTCTACCAAATGAGCTGAATAGAACCGAATATATGAACCTGAAAGTTGACCGCTGGATCGGAGTGCGGAACTCGGAAGATACATTGGAGGCGGTGCCTGCCGCCGATCGCCTGAAAAACGGAGAGAGGCAGTCATGAAGATTTCAAACCCGAAGACCTATTCCGAAAACAGTCGTTATGTTGACGATTTGCTTGAACGTCTGTCGTTGAGGGAAAAAATTGCGCAACTCCTTTCGGTCGAGGTTATGGACTTGACCGAGAACGGAGAACTGAGCGCGGCCAGAATGCAGGCCTTGCTCGCCGACGGCATCGGCCAGATCAGCAAAATTGGCGGTGCCTTGCCCCAACATTTCCAGCCCGGCCAAGTGTCACGGTTGCACCAGGAAATCCAGGCGTTCCTGGCAACACACACTCGTCATGGCATCCCCGCGCTGGTGCATGAGGAATGTCTCTCCGGTTACATGGCCCGGGGAGCGACCTGTTTCCCACAGGCCCTGGCGCTGGCCAGCTCTTGGGATCCAGGTTTGGTGCATGAAATCGCCGATACAATCCGCCAGGATATGTTGGACACTGGTGCGCATCTGGGGTTAGCGCCGGTGCTGGATCTTGGACATGATCCCCGCTGGGGACGGATTGAGGAAACCTTTGGCGAGGACGCCCATTTGGTCGCGAGCCTCGGCACGGCCTATGTGCGGGGTTTGCAGGGCGATGATTTGCGCCACGGCATCATGGCCACGGCCAAACATTTCCTGGGGCACGCGGCTTCGGAGGGTGCCCGCAATCTCTGTTCCGTGCTGCTGTCCCCACGGGAATTGGAGAAGCACCTCTATCCTTTTGAGTGCGCGATAAAAGTGGGCAGGGTGCAGTCGGTGATGGTTGCCTACCACGATCTCGACGGCGTTCCCTGTGCCGGCTCGCGGGAGTTGTTGACGGATCTTCTGCGCGGCAAGCTTGGTTTTGAGGGCATGGTGGTGGCGGATTACGGCGTGGTCCTTCAGTTGCTTACCAACCATCGTGTCGCCGCCGACAAGGAAGAGGCGGCGCGCCTCGCAGTAACAGCCGGTCTGGACATCGAACTCCCCAAAGGCGACTGCTATCTTACCCTCGAATCCGCCGTCGCTTCCGGTCGCCTACCAGTCGAGGTGATTGACCTGGCAGCGCGGCGGACACTCACGGCCAAGGCGCGGCTGGGGCTGCTGACAGGGGATCGTCGCAAGCCCGTCTCTGAGCCCCGTGTTCTCGATACTGACGAGCGCCGCCGCCTCGCGCACCGGGCTGCACTTGAATCCATCGTCCTGCTTAAAAACAACGGCATCCTGCCATTGCGCCAACCCGGCAAGCTTCTGCTCACAGGGCCGAACGCGGACGACAAGCACGCCCTGCTTGGTAATTACTCCATGACCTCGCTGTCCGCCTTCTTCTTAAAAACCACTCCCGGCTGGAACGAGTTGCGGGTGCCGACCGTGCGCGATGCGTTGCGACAGGCGCTCCCGCAGGCAATTGGGCTCGAGTTCGTCCAAGGGTGTGACCGTGAAAGCGAGCGGCGCGACGGGTTCTCGGCGGCGGTGAAACAAGCCCGGCGCAGCGAGGTCATCCTGGCCGTCATGGGCGAGGATTCCATCAGTATAAGCGGTGAAGGACGTGATCGGGCGGAGATCCGGTTGCCGGGGGTCCAGGAGGAGTTGATCCAGGCGCTTGCCGCCGCGGGCAAGCCGTTGGTTCTCATCCTGCTCAACGGACGACCGCTTGATCTTGGGAAGATTGAATCCCTATGCGATGCGATTGTCGAAGCCTGGTATCCGGGTGAGGAGGGCGCCGCCGCGCTGGTGGATATCCTGCTTGGCACCGCAAATCCTTCCGGCAAGCTTGCTGTGAACTACCTCAAGGAGGCAGGCCAAGCGCCGCTTCTTTACGCGGGACGTTCACAGGGACGCGAGGGGCTCAACAACGCTTGGTGTCGCGGGGGGGCTCCGGTGCCGCTATACCCCTTCGGGCACGGATTGAGTTTCACCACTTTCGACTACAGCGACCTGCAAGTGGTGATCCACGGAAGTGGTGTCAACCAAGAGGTCGAAGTCTCTTGCGTGATCCGCAACAGTGGTGCCATGGCCGGAACGGAGGTAGTGCAACTGTATATCCGAGACGAAGTGGCATCGGTTGCTCCCCGGATAAAAATGCTCAAAAATTTTGGACGGCTTAGTCTCGAGCCGGGCGATTCGAAAAGGGCGACATTCCAGACCCCAACGGAATTACTGGCGTTCCCCGGTCGAGATCTGCGGTTGGTGGTGGAAGCGGGAGATTACACCGTGCAGGTCGGCGCATCGTCGGCGGATATCCGGCTGACGGGAACGTTTTCTTTGGCCGAAAACCGGCAGTTTACTTCGCGAAAGCATTTTTTTGGCTCGTTTGAAGTAGGAGAAATTGATCTATGAGAAACATTCATGATTAAGACCATTTCGTTACGCGGTTCGCTCTTGAGTGCCCAGGGGATAACGAGTGACATTTCGCCGGACATTCTCGAAACTGAATCCCATATTTATGAAATTGCGGTCGATGTGCCACCGGATACGGTTGCCTTAGAGTTGGGCGCCCGCGTGCCGCTGCGGGATCTGCATCAAATCTTTGTCACTCCCCTGATCGAGGGGGTCGGGCAGAAGACATGGGTTAACCTTCCATGGAATCTTGAGGAGGAAGTCTCTTCACACCACGGCATGCCGGTGATCATTGGCCGCAGCCGTCATGGTCGGAATCGCTTCCTGATGGGTGCATTGGATCAGGATGCGGAAGCGAAGATATCATTCCAACTCGAATATCCCGACGAGGAAAGGCCGGTCATGGGAGATGGAATTTTCGGATATAAACGTCGCTTTGCCGCGCCTCCGCCAGCCCGTCTTACCTTCCGGCTGTCCCTGCGCGACGAGGCTTGGGATGAGGAGCTCTCAAATTATGCGGACTGGGTTGCCGCACGGACTTGCTTGCCGCCGATGGCGATGTCGGAGGCTTCAATGGAGCCGGTTTGGTGCTCATGGTATCTCCGCCTTGAAAAAACGACAGCCGCTGACATTTCCGAACAACTTCCCCTATTGAAGGAGCTTGGTTTCGGGACGGTTATAATTGATGGATCCTGGTGCAGATCCGACGGGAAGCAGATCATCCCGCATGTTGTCGGGTTTTGGGAGGTGGATACCGCGAAGTTTCCGTCGCTGAAGGCGTTGGTCGAGGAGATACATTCCTACGGAATCAAGGCCATGCTCTGGGTGGCGCCGTTCTGGATCGGGGCGGAGTGCCCGGTCAGGGAACGGTTCCAGCATCTTCTCGGAAAGGTAGGAGGGGTTGAGCAAAATAGTCTAGACCCGCGCCTGCCGGAGACCAGATTATATTTGCTAGGGCTGGCTGCGCGGTTGATGCGAGACTTCGGACTCGACGGTCTTAAAGTGGACTTTGTCGATGCCGCTCCGCATTTTGCCATAAATTCTCCACGGCTTGATACCCGCCTAGGTGTTACCTATGAAACCGGGAGTGTCTCGAAAGCCATGTTGGATTGTCTGGCAGCCATTGAGGAGGGGGTACGCTCGATCAAGAGCGATGCGCTCATCGAATATCGTCAGAACTACGCCAATCTAGCTACACGTCCCTATGCTACCTCTTTCCGCGCTCAGGATTCACCTTTCGACCCGGACCACATACGCAAACTGGTTTGCCTCTTGAAAATGACCTGCCCGCAGTCCGTGATTCATGCCGATCCGGCGATGTGGCATGCCTCGGAGACGCCGGAAAACGTCTCCATCTTTATGGCCTCAATTTGCCTCTTTTCTACACCCATGTTCTCCTCGGATTTCCTGAACATGCGGGCCGACCATCTTGAAGTGGTTCGGCAGTGGCTGGAATTTACCCGCCGCCAGATCGCGTCTATTCAGAAGGGCAGGATCAGCCTGATCGCTCACGATGAGCATTTTACTTCAGTGATCAACGTCGGGGAGGCGGCAGCCTATACAGGGTTTTTCGGAGTATTCCCTCCTCGTCCGGAGGAATTTCCGATAGAAGCGCTGGCGAAACCATTGTTCGTGTTCAACGGCACCACTGTCGCGGAGGTGCGATTGCAAATCCCAACCGGTCAAAAATATCGTGCACGGATATGTGATTGGCGCGGGAAGGTTGTTGGCGAAGAGATTGCGCGGGGGGGGCTATTTATTCTGGCTATTCCGGTTGGAGGGCACGCGTGGATAAAACCGCATGAACAGGAGGGAGAGGAGCATTTATAATGAGGACCGTTTACATTTACTTCTCCAATCACTTCGATCTCGTCTGGCGCCGCTGCTGGGATAGAGAGTATGACTACGGGGGCGGCCGATATACGAGTTACCGCCGCATAGAAGAGCTTTGTCTCCTGCGCAACATCAAGCTGGCCACACAAGGCGATGGCGCTTACATGGTGGAACAGGCGCTTACCCTGCGAGCCTTCTTGGAAACCCATCCGGAAATGTTGCCGCAGATCAAGAGCCTCTATGAAAAGGGACTCTTCGAGATGTGTGGCGCCGGGGAAGCTATCATCGACGTCAACATGTGCTCCGGTGAAACTTTGTGTCGCAACTTGGCCTCCGGGGTGCGCTATTGCGGTGATGTGCTCGGCATGCCGCCGATGCTGGCGAATCACGGCGACGGCTTCGGCTCATCCGCTCAATTCCCCCAGGTGATCCGCGGTTGCGGTCTGCCGGGAATCCAAGGAATGTCCTACTCCTGCCCGGATAATCAGTACTGGCGTGGTCTGGACGGTTCCACCATACTCGTATGGCCGGGGTGTCCTGGCCGCGGTTATTTCTACGATCATTGCTACCACGAGCCGTGCCGGGTCTGCCGCAACCTTAATCCGGCACCATGTCCGGCCTGTCAGGGCACCGGCCTCGATCTGCCGCAGAACTTCTACCCGCCCTTCGAACCGGTAGCAGCTGATCAATTCAGCCACAACATAGCGGTTTACAATGTCTGCTCGGAGGAGATGCTGCCGCCGGATCGATTTACGGAGCATTTCAGCCGCTGGGAGGCTGCGGCGAAGGATGTAACGTACCGGTGGGGTACCCCGCGACACGCCGCGAGCCTCTGGCAACCGCTGGCCCTTGCGGTGGACAGCGCGCCCACTAATAAACTCTCCTCGCGGATCGAAAATAATCCGGTGCTTACCGGCTGCCTGGTCAGCCGCATCCGCATCAAGCAACTCGCCCGACAGCTAGAAGCCGAATTTTACGGCTGGGAAAAGGCCGTGATGCTCAGCCGCAACGCCGGGGCAAGGCTGGATCGCAAGCGCTGGGAGCAGCTCTTCCTGGAACTGCCTCTGGCCTTCTTCCACGACGCCGTCACCGGTACGCACAACGACGAGGCCTATCAGGAATTGATAGACCGAATGTCCGGCTGTATCGCCGGGATTCGCGCCGCAGCCCGGGATGCCCTTGGTGTCGCTGACGATTCGAAAGGCCGCCTCGCGCCCGGAAGCAGGATCACTGCCTTTTCGCCGCACGCGGCGGCTCTTCCGAGCCGCGCCTGCTTGCCGCCTGTGGACTGGCGCACGGCACCGTCACTGGTCGCTGTGGACGAGCGTGGCGAGCGACATCCGGTGATCATGCCACTGCATGAGCTTGCGCCCGTGCTGCCCTCGCATCCTAGCCGATTAATCAATGCGGTTGGCAGCGACGCCCGCACCCGGCCGGAAACCGTCGTTCCCCGGATCGAAATCGCGGCAATGCGACCGTTGGCCTGGACCCGGCTGCAGCTGGCAGAGGCGGCCCCGCCGCTATCGCTAGTGGGGCGGACGCTGCGCAACGAATTCATGGAAGTGGACTTGGGCGATAACGGTGTGGCCGAGGTGCGAGAAGCGACTACCGGCGTTCATGTGAAGGCCGATCAATGGTCAATTGGCGAACTTATGATCGAAGAAGACGAAGGTGATCCCTGGGACACACGCAAACCGATGGCCTTTCGCAAAGGACTGGCCGAGTTCACCCATTTTCGCGGCGCGAGCCGGTTTGATGGTTATCAGGAGGCGTGGTATAGCGGACGCTACGAGCCTAACCTCCGCTTCGGTCGTGAGGAGGATCCGAAGGTATTCGGTCTGGAATGGCTGGTGACTGTCCGGCTTCTTGACGGTGTCCGCCGCGTCGATTTCAACTTCGAGATCTTTTGGAAATCTGCAGACCGGCGGATCCGGGTCGCCTTCCCGGCTCAGGCTCCATCGGACACCGGCTTCTACTCGATACCCGCTGGCTGGCTCAAGCGCGACCGCTACGAACAGACCGAGACTTGCCTCTGGAGTCCCAATGGCGACTGGCCGGCGCTGCATTTCGTCGCCACCGAGGCCAATCAGAGCGGTCGTGGCTGGGCAGTGGTAAATCATGGCACGCCGTCGGCGCGAATCGAGGACGGCGCCATTCTTATCTCTGTGCTGCGCTCACCTGGCTTCGGCCACTGTTTGGAGCGTTATGGCCAGACCTATCCTATGCCCACCAGCGGCACTCGGGACGGCGGCTGGCACCAGTTCGAGTTCCAACTTCTGTCCCACGGCGGGGAGGCGAAGCTGCCCGAGTTGGCGCTCCAGGCCGCGGCCTTAAATCAACCCTCCCCCTGTGTGCTCGGGGATTCCGTGGTTACGCCTGCGGATTTGGGCCTGTACATGGAAGGGGCGGATGTCGAACTGCAGTCCGCCAAGCCCTGTTTCAGCTCGGATTGCAAAGACGCGGTTGTCTTGCGCTTGGTGAACCACGCGGCTGAAGAGAGAAAGGCCACGTTGCGCTTGCCGGAGGATGGTGGCTGTACCGCGCTAGAATGCGATATGTGCGAAACTCCTGGAAAGCCCATGGCCGCGTCAGATAACCGTCTTAAGATGACGCTACGACCGTTTGAAATCAAGAGTCTAATTATCAAAATGAAAAGAGAAACGTAAAAAAACATCATTCGGAGTGTGTGGATCGACTTATCCTTTTAATTTCGTTTGACAGTTCGGGGTCTCCGCGTTATCAATGTTATCAATCCGATAAAAAAAGTTATAAAACTTGACTTTGTCATTATGATCAAAATTATCGGGATAAAAAAATCACGTTGGATTTCAGCCCCGCAAAAGCCAATAAATCTTGCCACTGTCTTCCCTGCGTCCTTCGGAATAAATAAACAACAAAATCAGCAAATGCACCTAAAACAATGAAAACAATAAAAAAAATAGTTGCCATGTTGGCTCTAACAATCAGTGGGATTAGTGCCAGCTACTCTGCCACGTTGATTACAGCAACTCCACCATCTGGTCCCGCACCCTATACCCTACAGGATTTGACTATTGGTGACCTTTTCACGGTCGGAAGTAGTGACCTTAGTGTAACCAACCTTGGAATGTTTGTCAACACACCCACTCAGGTGGTAACAGGAGCAACCGAAGTGGTCAGTTTATGGAGTTATGGTAGCGGAGGCACGTTAGGAGCGCAACTAGCGCAGGTGACATTTACCGCCGGTACAAGCACAGCGGGCGATGTAAACAATTTCCTCTACCAGTCATTGCCTTCCACGGTTACGCTTAGTGCAAATACTAATTACTTAATCGGCGAATATTTTGCTTCAAATAACCCTAGTGTTGCTAGTGGTGGTGATCAATTTTTTGATCTCAGTTCCCCCATCGCCCTTTCACCAGACGTTAGTGCTACGGTCAGTGGGTTTTATTTTGCTGGCATAACTGGAACCCCTTCGTATCAAGGAAGTAACGGCTATGTCGCGGCTAATTTTCAATACGAGCTTGCTGTCGTTCCCGAACCTCAAATTTGGGCAATGTTTCTCGGTGGGTTTGGGGTGCTGATGGGACTACAAAGGTTCCGCCGTGGACAGCAGGGCACATAAGATCAAGTTGTTGGCAGATTTGGTTGCACACCTCCTTGGTCGAGACCGACGATCAAGGGGGAGGCAACCCCTAACGAAAGCGCCGTGCTCATCCTGTTTGATTCGACCAACGTGGTCTAGAAAGAGTCGTACATTCGGGGTTGAGGATAGTACATGCGGGTGAGATAATTCAAGATTCTGGGCCTCAATGCTAGCTTGGGTTGGGGTATTGTAGCCAATTTCGCTGTGGGACTGTTACTAATTATCAAACTTCCGGTAATCCTCTACAGTGCCACGTGCTTCGGCCTCGCTGAGCATAAGTTCTCGATCCAGGCATTCGGCGTACGGTTAGCCATGGAAGCTCTCTCTGTTTACGAATTCAGCAATGAATAGTCTTGTCGCAAATAACGCACATCGCGAAATACCGTCCTTTGTTTCACTGTAATGAATAGAAGGCTATAAGTTCCAACTGCGGGAAATCTGCAAATTTAACGAGAAAATTATTTAGAGAGAGATCTTTTCCATACATGGCTTCGATAGGCACGGGGAGAGGTACCATAAGCGCCCTTAAAGCGCCGAGAGAAGTGAAACGGATTCTGGAAGCCAGTTTGTGCTGAAATCTCCCCTACAGATAGGCCTGTGCTGCGAAGCATGGACTCGGCTTTTTGTATGCGCAGGTGCCAGACATATTCGGTGGGACTGTATCCCAACTGGCGAGCAAACAGCCGTGAACAATGATTCACGCTCAATCCGGCAGCATGGCTGATAGAGGAAAGATCTAAATGGGTGGAAAGATTCTTTTCGATAAAATCACAGCCGCGAATGACGGAAGGATGCAGCGGGCTTAGCCTCTCCCTTCCATATTGAGTCTCTGCACACAGGAGCGAAAGGGCGGCAACCGCAATTGCCTCTAATGCCGCCACTCCCCGTGAAACAGAAACATCCACTTCGAGACCGGCTCTCAAAAGAGACTCGACTGTGGTGCTAAGTGGCATCAACGGCTCGAGTGAAGGGAGCATTTTGAGCAACGCGGGATACTTTTTTGAGGGAGGGAAATCGAGCCATAAGTGATGAGTTGCAGTCTTTGCCGCAAAACGATAATACTCCCAGTGTCCTGGCGACATGAGGCGAACATGACCGGATGGAATCAGACATCTTTTTTTGTCCACCTCCACCTCGGAATCACCAGAAATGATAGCCACAAGTTGCCAGCATGACTGGAACCGCGGACCGCAGATCCCCCCGGGCTTGTAGACTACTTCGCCAAAATTCAATTCTTGCGCGCCCTTGCTCCGCGGCATCTTCAAATAAGTGCTTAGAGATATGTTTTTGTCATAATCAGCCATGTTGTCATCCAATATCTTATGATAATAGTTGTAACATATAACGCAAGCCCTACCAAATTCACGCAACACAAAAACTTCGATCCGAACAACTATTAAAATCTACCATGGAAAACGCCACCAAATTTCGCAAGATCGCTAAGATCAAATGGTATCGCTGCCAAGTCGATCCTAAGCTAATGAGCGAGTTGATGAAGTGCAGTGACTTTCACGGTTTCCGGCAAGCGCTCGGACATCTCGGGCTCTGGGCCGCGACCGGAATCTTGTCGTATACGGCGTTTTGCCAAATCAACGCGACGAACTGGTTCTGGTCAGTTCCCCTCTTGTTTGCGTCGTTATTCGCGCATGGAACCGTCGGCTCTTTGCTGGGTGGAGTCGCCTGCCACGAGTTGAGCCATAAGACACCTTTCAAGACAAAATCGATCAACGATTTTTTCCTCAAGGTGTTCGCTTTCTTTAGCTGGTGGGATCAGGTTTGGTTTCGACCGAGCCACATTCGCCATCATCAGGTCACGGTGCACAGCGACTACGATGGTGAAGTGGTTCTACCGCAAAGGTTGTCCCTGAAAGACTGGCAGTTTTGGCTTGGTTTGTTTGCATGGAACCCGGTCCAGACGTGGAATACTCTCAAGATCTACTACCGTCGGGCCACTGGTCACATGGACAATGACTGGTATGAGTTCGTGGTGCCGGAAAGTGATGAAAAATTGCGCCGGGATCACCGAAACTGGGCGCGGTTCACCCTTCTCGGCCATGCATTGCTGGCCGCGTTCTTTATCGCGACTGGTCATTGGTTCCTAATCGTTATCGTCAACCTCGGAAGTCAGTATTGCGGCTGGCTTTCCTTCCTCACCGGGACGCCCCAGCATTTCGGCCTTTCTTCGAACGTGCCTGACCACCGCATCTGCTGCCGCACTTATACCTGTTCGTGGTTGCCAGCGTTTCTCTATTGGAATATGCAGTATCATGTCGAGCATCATATGTTCCCCGCCGTGCCTTTTTACAACCTTCCCAGACTGCGGAAAGCTATTGAGAGCGATCTGCCCCCCGCGCCGCATGGGCTTCTGGCCACTTGGAAGGAATTGCTCGAGATTCACCGGCAACAACAGAAGGACCCGAACTACGCCTTCATTCCAAAGTTGCCGCAGTCGATCGGCAGTAGCGCCGGGGACGAGGTACTTCAAAGCGAGGCTGCTCTGGCTAATTAGAGTCCGTTCTGAGCTCTGCACCAAGAAATATATTTAGCTAAGATAAAAATCTCAGTAAAATGTATCGGTCTTGAAATATGATACGATTTTGAGTAAGTCCGACGGTTTTATTTCAACTTTCTTATTAACCGTTTTCCGGGTCCTAACTGCGAATAGAGACTATAATGAGTAAATAGACCATTCGGTACGTTTTCTAACTATGTTTGATCAAGCATAGAATAGCTCGTTTAAAACTTAACAGTTTCATGGTTGGTGGGGTAGGCCTAGTATTAATTTCAGACGATTATTATTTGTAGAATTTGTAGGATTAAATGCTCTCAAAACCAAGCGATTGGTCACATCAATTCTAAGGACGCAAAAACAGAGATGTCAGATTCGATTGGCCTCTCACCCTTAGTGGTCTAGGTAGCCGAAAGTGGGTATCGTATTTATTCTTTCACATATCGTCATTTTGACTGAGCAACAAATCTCTCGTGAAATGGAGAGGATAATAGTCGGTGATTAGTACCAGCAAACAATTAAAGAGAGCGGATGAAGAAAATT
The DNA here is from genome assembly GCA_903863295.1 of uncultured Verrucomicrobiota bacterium. Taxonomy (GTDB): domain Bacteria; phylum Verrucomicrobiota; class Verrucomicrobiia; order Methylacidiphilales; family UBA1321; genus JABDGH01. Next base: position 21,898 of record CAIPBM010000010.1, read on the forward strand.
TGCATGATCCGATTAGCTATTTTTCGATATAGCACATGGGCAATCGTTCTGATTGGCACGATTCTTTTGATCGCCTCTTCACTTGGGAGGCCATCAGATGCGCAACAATCCACTTCGGAGGGGATTCCATCTAAGAAGACAAACTCTTCCGACGGCATGTCACTACCTAGACCGCAACCGCTACATTTTGATTATGATACTCTGGAGACGCAACTGGCAGTGCCTTCTACAACAAAAATGGCCTTGGATCATTCGGCATGGGATCCACTCTTTCGCGGAGTCGAATATCGCCATCTAGTATTGAATCACCCTCGGCTAATGCAGATCCACATGGTGCGGATCGACTTGAAAACTCCGGGACTGCATTTCTTCGCTACGCCAGCGAGAGCAAACGGTAAATTCTATTCGATGACGGTATCAAACTTTGTTAGAACCTACCATCCGCTCTTGGCGATTAACGCATCGGCATTTGGTCCCGTCACGGATCGAGAGGGTGACGAACAGGACTTGGTCGGGTTGAGTGTTTCGAACGGTGTAAAACAGTCGCAGTATAAAGTGGGTTATGCGTATCTCACCATTTCGAAAGCTAATCATGTCAATTTGAATGACGGCTCAGTGAAGCCCGACCTTGTTAATACTGAAACCGCAGTAAGTGGGTTTTCCCTAATTCTTAGAGATGGAGTAAACCTCTCCTCAAATGGCGACGAAACCATTAATCCCCGTACGGCCGTTGGGTTGAGCCATGATGGAAGGTTTTTGTTCTTCGTGGCTGTCGATGGACGGCAGCCAGGCTACAGCATGGGGGCAACAATGAGCGATCTGGCCCAGCTCTTTTTACTTGTTGGGGCAACCACTGCGATAAATCTCGATGGGGGAGGGTCGACGACGATGGTGAAGCTTGGACGGGATGGATTACCTCATCAGATGAATATACCGATCGAGTGGGGACACCCAGGACAGGAACGCCCAGTGGCTAATCATCTTGGAGTGTACGTCGACGAGCACTAAGTAATAAGATTTCCGAGTGATTCCCCCTCGAAGGCTAATATCCAGTTCAAAAGCGAGCTGGTGACGGGGCTCAAGCTCACTACGTCAACATTGGGAATATTGAATTGTACCTTCCGCAACGTGAGTGTCATTAACCGCGCCAGCGGGGTTTCTCGATAAAGCCGAGCGGCATCGAGTACGGCAATTTCAGGCCCATTATTGGCCTCGGCCACGCCGAAATGCGCGGCATAAGCCTTAGTGAGCGCGGCCTTACGCGCCGTTGCAATAGCTTCGCGGCCCTTTTCCCAAGTTGCCCCATTCAATTTCAAATACGTTTCCTTGAATGGCTTCAACTCGCCACGGATACCCAGGCCGTACTTAAATTTTGCGATGTACACTTGCTTTCCGTAATAGCCGTGCAACTCATTCAGGACTTTGACGAACCCTTCAAGAATTGGGGCAGAATGATCGCCGCCAATGCCGTCAAATACCTGATCGATATTGAAAAAGATTCTTTGCGATGGGACGGCCGTGGCCTTGAATAGGTTGGCCTTCACGATTTCGTCTTCAATCTTGGGCAGGATGATGTCGGAAAGGCGCATTTCGCTCGTGAGCAGCTTATCATCTAAGATTAGGGATAGAATTTTCAGCAAATGCGATTTACCGGGACCAAAGAAGCCAGAAATCCAAACTCCATTTGCGGTCAGCTTGTGAAGATATTGCAGGTAACACCTGGAGCATGCCGCATCTTCTGGCTAGCGCCAATCCCACCCCTAGCTGGATTTTAATCACGCGACAGGGTGCCGTAACGAATGCCGCAACTCTGCCGGCGATCTCGATCATGGCGAGCAATGCTGCCGGCACGACGGGTAGTACTCTGAGTCGTATGGCTGGTGTTGTAGGAGCACCGGGGGACGGACCGTGGAGTGGTGTCTATTGGCTGGACGTCCATATCGATCCCCGGACGGATCGCTTTGGGATGATGGGGAGAGTCGGCTCACTAGGCTATTCGAGTCTTGACTACGATCCGCTTGTCTCAGAAACAACTTGGCCCGGCGCTTCGGGAGTCAGCTACTATCCTGTCCCCAACGGCCATACAAGCCCACCTCCCAATCCCGTCGCCTTTGGTGTTACAAGCTACATGCCATTCTTGACCGTCACGGGCACCGTGGTCAGCGGTCAGACGTCGGCTTTTTTCCTGGAGCTGATGGACTCAGCTAGCGGCGTAAATTACGGCCAGAATAATACCATTTGTTCCAACGCGGGTATTGAAAACTGTATCTCTCACTGCATTTCGAACAGTTCCAGCCAAGCTTTTGGACGCTACATGGAAACCATTGGCGATAATCTGGCGCCCCCGTATGCCACGGCTGCACAGACCTCCCTCAATTATTACGAGGATCCAGACGGTATCACCCGGCCTGGTGTGGGTGCCTATACCCAAAGCGGCAATGGCACGGATGGAAGGCCCATGGCAATGAATTCCAGTCAGACGGCCATGCTGGGAACCAGTCAACCGATGATCCTGAATCGACCTTTTCGTTCCGTGGCGGAATTAGGGTACACGTTTAGAGATGAACCTTGGAAAGACATCGACTTCTTTTCCTCTGTCAGTGGTGACGCGGCGTTACTCGAAGCCTTTTCCATTGATGACACTTCTCAGGCGATAACCCAAGGAATATCTCCAATCGTGGCAGGGAAGATCAACCTAAATACCCAGAATGCCCTCGCTTTGCAGGCCATGCTCTACGGTGCAATTCGGGACGATACCTCCTACACCGCGTCAGACCAGACGATTAGTCAGACTGATGCAGCCAATATTGCGGCAACTTTGGTTGGCCGAACCAGCAGTACGACGGCGGGCAGCGGTCCTCTCCAAAGCAAGGCCGATCTCGTGACCAAGTTCGCTGGAGACCTGAATAACCCGTCGGTTTACTCGGTCAGCTCGTCTGATGCTGTCATCAAGCGGAGAAGGGAGGCGGCAAGGCGGACGGCACTGTTTCTGATCTTCGGTATAGGCTCGTTGCTGATTACGTAAACAGAGATGGATTTCAGGGACAGAGCGTGACGAACTCTGTTAATACCAATACAACATGGACAGAAGTATCTACTAATATAGAAATAAAAAATTCCGGCGATCCGACTGTCACAACATGGAATTTCGGATTTGAATTTCGCTTTGCTGGCCAAACAACTTTTTACATCGATGATTTGCAGATACAAGAAGTGCTAAATTAAACGAGCGGGTAACAGAAAGTGTAGTGGGTAAAGTTAAAATCTTGGATCAAGCTGTTCTAATGCAGACGAAGACACGTTTATAAAATTTTAACACCAGCACGCCTCCCTTTAACTAAACAAGGGTGACGGGGGAGGTTAGGTTCCAGCCATGACACGCAACGCATGGAGGAACCGGTGAGCTCACGGGAATTCGGGCAACTCATTTTCTTTCTCGTCCTCTTGATTGGGCTGACGCCATTTATCGGCGGATGGATGGCGCGGGTTTTCAAGGGAGAGCGCCATTTTTTGCAAGTACCGCTCGGTTGGATGGAAAAGCTGATCTATCGGCTCGGGGGCGTTGACCCCACCGAAGAGATGTCATGGTGGCAATACGCCAAGATCGTTCTGGCCTTTAACCTGATCGGTTTTCTTGCGCTACTGGGGTTGCAACTAACCCAAGCCTGGCTGCCGTTGAATCCGGCGGGCCAGTCCAATGTGGAACTTGGCTTGGCGGTGAACACGGCGGCGAGCTTCGTGACGAATACGAACTGGCAGGCCTACTCCGGCGAGAACACCATGAGTTACCTCACCCAGATGATGGGTCTTGGCGTGCAGAATTTCTTCTCGGCGGCGACGGGCATTGTGGTGCTTCTGGCGTTGATCCGGGGTCTGACGCGCAAGACCTCGACCACGGTTGGAAATTTTTGGGCCGACTTGGTGAGAACCTCGGTCTATGTGCTTTTGCCGCTTTGTTTTATTCTGGCCCTGGCTCTGGCTTCGCAGGGCGTGGTGCAAACCTTCTCCGCTTACCCCACGGCAACCACGCTGGAAGGAGCGTCACAACAAATTCCGCTGGGCCCTGCTGCCTCACAAATTGCCATCAAGCAAATCGGGACCAACGGTGGTGGTTTCTTCGGCCAGAACAGCGCCCATCCGTTCGAGAACCCGACGCCGCTGAGCAACTTCCTGGAGCTGCTCGCCATCCTCTTGCTGCCCGCGGCCATCGTCTACACCTATGGCGTGATGGTCGGTGATCGCCGGCAAGGCTGGAGCATTTACTGGGCGATGTTCGTGATCTTTATTGCCGGGCTGGGCGTTGCGCTCTGGGCTGAGTACCAGCCCAATCCGGCCATGGACAGCCTCAACTGGATGGAAGGCAAAGAGGTCCGTTTCGGCACCATGAACAGTGTGCTCTGGGCCTGCGCGACGACGGTGACTTCCAACGGCTCGGTCAACGCCATGCACGATAGCTTGTCGCCGCTTGCCGGAGGCGTCGCCATGTTCAACCTCTTGCTGGGCGAGTGCGTCTTCGGCGGCATCGGCACCGGTCTCTATACGATGCTGCTCTTCGTCATCATCACCGTCTTTCTGGCGGGATTGATGGTGGGGCGAACGCCGGAATATCTCGGCAAAAAGATCGAGGCCTTCGAGGTCAAGATGTCGATGATCGCCGTCATCGCTCCCAGTGCCTGTGTGCTGATCTTCTCCGCGCTGGCCTGTTATCTCACGGCGGGTCGCGCCGCTCTCGGCAACAACGGCCCGCACGGTTTGAGCGAAATCCTCTACGCCTTCGCGTCGATGTCGAACAACAACGGCAGCGCCTTCGGCGGGCTGAGCGCCAATACGACCTACTACCTTTGGGCCGGTTCGGTGGCGATGCTCATCGGGCGCTTTGCCGTGATCATCCCGGTACTGGCCATTGCAGGTAGTCTTGCGGCCAAAAAAATCACGCCACCTTCTCCTGGCACGTTCCCCACCACGGGGCCGCTCTTCGTCGTCCTCCTCATCAGCGTGGTCCTGATCGTTGGCGTGCTCACCTTTTTCCCGGCTCTTTCGCTTGGACCATTGATCGAACATCTCCTGATGCAAACCGGCCACACGTTCTGATTTCCACCGATTACTACTATGACGAACTCTGCAAAAACTTGGATCGACTCAGCCATCCTCCGTCAGGCCTTTAAGGATTCCTTTGTCAAACTTGATCCCCGTAATCTTTGGGGTAACCCTGTGATGTTTGTCACCGGGGTTGGAGCGGCGCTTTCAACAATTGTTCTCTTCCAGGGTCTTTTAGGAGGGCACTTCGACGGCTTCGTTCTTCAGATCACCCTCTGGCTTTGGTTCACCGTGCTCTTTGCCAATTTCGCCGAGGCAATGGCGGAGGGACGAGGCAAAGCCCAGGCCGCGGCGCTTCGTGCCGCTCGCACGCAAACCTTTGCCCGTCGCTTGCACGGCCAGACCGAAGAGAAAGTCGCCGCACCGGAATTAAAATTGGGCGACCTGGTCGTTTGCGAAGCTGGCGACGTCATTCCCGGGGACGGCGAAGTCGTGGACGGCATCGCCAGCGTCGATGAATCGGCCATCACCGGTGAATCGGCACCGGTGGTGCGGGAAAGCGGCGGCGACCGCAGCGCCGTCACCGGCGGTACGCGAGTCATCTCGGACCGTATCGTGATCAAGATCACGGCGGAATCGGGCCAATCTTTCTTGGATCGGATGATTGCTTTGGTCGAAGGCGCGGCCCGGCAAAAGACGCCGAATGAAATCGCTTTGGGCATTCTCCTTATCGCTCTCACGGCGGTTTTCATCCTCGCCGTTTTCAGTCTGCCCTTTTTCGCCTGGTACAGTCAGGATGCGGCGAACCAGGCCAACGCGGTCAACGTTTCCCTGCCTGTTCTGGTTTCACTCTTGGTTTGTCTCATCCCGACGACGATTGGCGGCCTGCTCAGCGCGATCGGCATCAGCGGCATTGACCGCCTCGTCCGGCGCAATGTCCTGGCCACAAGCGGACGCGCCGTGGAGGCGGCGGGCGATGTCGATGTCCTCCTGCTCGACAAGACCGGGACGATCACGCTTGGCAACCGGATGGCGACCGATTTCATCCCGGCACCCAAGATCGAGACGGAGCGCCTGGCCTCCGCCGCGCAACTGGCCTCCTTATCCGACGAAACGCCGGAAGGCCGATCCATCGTGGTGCTGGCCAAGGAAAAATTCGGGATTCGTGGACGTGATATCGCCTCCACCCACGCGACCTTCATTCCCTTTTCGGCGCAAACCCGCATGAGTGGTGTCGATCTTCTCAAGACGGACGGAGTCGAGCTCAGCAGCATCCGCAAGGGGGCAGCCGAAAGCGTGAAGAATTGGATCGAGTCGCAAGGTGGCTCTTACCCGACGGAAGTGGCCGGGACCGTGGAACGGATTTCGCGCGAAGGTGGCACGCCGTTGGTCGTGGCGGAAAATCGTGAGGTACTCGGCGTGATCCAGCTCAAGGACGTGGTCAAGGGCGGCATCAAGGAGCGCTTTGCCCAGCTTCGCGCCATGGGCATTCGCACGGTGATGATCACCGGCGATAACCCGCTGACGGCGGCGGCGATTGCGGCGGAAGCCGGCGTCGACGATTTCCTCGCGCAAGCGACCCCGGAGATGAAACTGAAGCGCATCCGCGAAGAGCAAGCGAATGGCCATCTCGTCGCCATGACTGGTGACGGGACGAACGATGCCCCGGCGCTGGCCCAAGCCGACGTCGGCGTTGCCATGAACACCGGGACGCAGGCCGCGCGCGAAGCCGGCAACATGGTCGATCTCGACAGCAATCCGACCAAGCTCATTGAGATCGTCGAAATTGGCAAACAGTTGCTGATGACACGCGGCGCATTGACGACCTTCAGCGTGGCCAATGACGTGGCCAAATACTTCGCCATCATCCCGGCGATGTTCGCCGGTCTCTACGCGGCGACCGGATCAAGTAACGGGCCGTTGGCGGCGTTGAACATCATGTCGCTCCACTCGCCCGAGAGTGCCATCCTGAGCGCGGTCATCTTCAATGCGCTTATCATCATCGCGCTGATTCCCCTGGCCCTGAAAGGCGTGACCTACCGCGCGAAGCCTGCCGCTGAGGTACTCCAAAATAACCTCTTGATCTATGGCCTGGGCGGACTCGTCGCGCCCTTTATCGGGATCAAGGTTATCGACCTCCTCATCGTCGCCATCCACTTCGCTTAATCCAAGAATTCCAACCCGATGAACACCCTCGCAAAAACCTTCCGCTTCTTTCTCGTGCTCACCTTCTTGGTCGGCGTGGTGTACCCTCTCGCCGTTACCACTATCGCCCAGGTCTTTTTCCACTCCCAGGCTGAGGGGAGTCAACTTGTCGTGAATGGCAAGTTGCTCGGCTCCGCGCTGCTTTCCCAAAAAACCGGGAGCCCCAAATATTTTTGGCCACGTCCCTCGGCGGGCGATTACGCCACGGTGGCTTCCGGTGCCAGCAATCTCGGCCCAACGAGCGAGGCGCTGAAGGAGGCGATTACGGATCGCGTCGCGAAGCTTCGCACCGCCTGCCACGTCTCGGCGGAAACACCTCTCCCGGACGATATGGTTACCACCTCCGGCAGCGGGGTTGATCCCCACATCACCCCGGCAGCTGCCCGCCTCCAAATCGACCGGATCGCCGCGGCGCGAAACCTCACATCTGCGCAAAAAGAGCAACTCGCTGCCCTTGTGACCCAATTTACCGAGGGGCCGCAACTCGGATTTCTCGGCGAGCCTCGTGTCAATGTTTTGCTCATCAATGTCGCCTTGGATGAGCTAAGGTAAGTCATGCCCAAACCGACTCGCCCCGATCCCGATGCTCTATTGGCGTCGATCCAGCAGGACGAGGCCAAGGCCCAGCGCGGTCGGCTAAAGATCTTTCTCGGGATGGCTCCGGGCGTGGGCAAAACCTACGCCATGTTGCGTGAGGCCCATCAGCGTTACCGGGAGGGTGTCGATGTTGTCGTCGGTCTCGTCGAGACCCATGGCCGCACTGAAACGAAGGCGATGGTGGAAGGCTTGGTCATGGCACCGCGCCGCATCGAGGAATACCGCGGAGTTAAACTTGAGGAGCTTGATCTCGACGGAATCCTTTTCCTGGAACCCAAGTTGGTGCTCGTTGATGAGCTGGCTCACACCAACGCGCCCAACTCCCGGCATCCGAAGCGATATCAGGATGTTGAAGAACTGCTCAGCCAGGGCATCGACGTTTACACCACACTCAACGTTCAACATGTCGAAAGCCGGGCCGACACCGTGCGCCAAATCACCGGTGCCTCGGTCTCGGAAACCGTGCCCGATTCCATTCTCGAACTGGCCGATGAAGTGCAGGTGATTGATCTATCGCCCAACGATCTTCGCGAGCGTCTGGCGGAGGGGAAAGTTTATCTCGGTCCCAGGGCGGACGCTGCCGCCCAAAACTTCTTCAAGCCGGAGAATCTGACGGCCCTGCGCGAGCTGGCCTTGCGACTGACGGCCGAGCGGGTCGATCAACAGCTCAGCCGCATCCGCGAAGGAAAACTTTCGCGCTCCGTTTGGAAATCGGGCGGACGGTTGATGGTCGCCGTCGGCCCCAGTCCTTTTTCGTTGAATCTCGTGCGCTGGACCCGCCGCATGGCCTACGCGCTGAACGCACCATGGATCGCCGTCTGCGTGCGCACCCATCGCGGCTTATCCCCGGAAGCGCAATATCAGCTGGATCATAATCTCACCATTGCCCGCGAATTGGGAGCCGAGGTCATCCTCACCCACAATGAAAACATTGCCGACGCCCTGGTCGATATCGCGCTGCAATACAACGTCACGCAGATCGTCGCTGGTAAGCCTCGTACGTCCCCACTTTTTGATCTGCTCCTAGGGGGCAGCCTGGTCGACCAACTCATCCGGCGCAGCGGGGAGATCGACATCTACGTCGTCCCGGCCGAATCGGCAAAACCGCAGGGAAGTTGGCGGCCTTTGCGGTCTTTGTTGTACTCGGAGAATAAGGAGTACACCCAGGCCATTTGCACGATTGCGGCCATTACGTTGCTCGGTTGGTTTATCGCGCCATTCACCGGCTATTGGACCATTGCGCTCTTTTATTTGCTCGGCGTCGTTTTGCTCGCGCTGTTTATCGGACGCGTTCCGATTTTTCTGGCCGCAGTCCTGAGCGCCCTGACCTGGGATTTCCTTTTCATTCCGCCCCTCTTCACGTTTTACATCAACAAATTCGAAGACGGCTTTATGTGCGTTGTCTTCTTCGTCGTCGCCTTGGTCACGGGCCAGCTCACCTCGCGCATTCGGACGCAGGAAAAAAACGAACGCCGCCGGGAGCAGCGTGCCCAGGCGCTCTACCGCCTGTCCCGCGATCTCGCCACGGCTACGACTGCAGACGAATTTTTTTCCCGTTCCGGAAAGCAGATACGCGAACTCTTTTCGAGTGACACCGCCTTCCTCCTGCCCAACAGCCAGTTTGGACTGTCCCAAACCGCCCATGCCTCGAGCACGTTCCAGCCGGATGAGAAGGAACTTGGCGTGGCGACTTGGTCCTATCGCAACAAGCAACAAGCCGGGCGATTTACCGAGACGCTACCCTCCGCCACGGCTTTCCATCTGCCCCTCATGACCAAGGATGCCGTCCTCGGTATTTTGGCGGTTCAACCGGTGGCAGGCAAAACCCTCTCCTTCGATCAGCGGGAGTTGCTGGAAACGTTTGCCCAACAAATCTCCTTGGTACTGGAAAAGGAAAAACTACGCAGCCACTCAGCCCAGGCGCAACTCCTGGCCAAATCCGACCAGTTGCACCGTACGCTCTTGAATTCCATTTCACATGAGCTCAAGACGCCGCTCTCCGTCATCCAATCGGCGCTGGAGGGAATTTCTCCGGGTGAAGTTTCAAGCCGGAGCCAGGCTTTGCTTGAGGAAAGCCATGCCGCCTTGGACCGGTTGAAGCGTCTGGTCAGAAATTTGCTCGATGGGGCGCGCCTCGAATCCGATCAGTTTGCTCCGAAGAAGGAGTGGGGAGAGGTGCGCGATCTCGTGCAACAGGCCATCACCTTGGCCAAGCCGGCGTTAAATGAGAAACGCCTGCAGCTGGAAATTCCCGGGCAGCTCCCCTTGCTGCATGCCGACTTCGGACTCCTGGAAGAGGCCCTCGGGAATCTCCTCCACAATGCCGCTGTCCACACGCCCGAAAATACGGCAATCACGCTGAAGGTTGAACCCTCCACTGACGCGATCATCATCCGGGTCATGGACCAGGGTAAAGGCATTCCCGCCGATCTCCTGCCTCATCTCTTTAAAAAATTTCACCGGGCCAGCGACGCGCGCCCGGGCGGTACCGGACTGGGCCTCTCCATCGCCCGGGGGTTTGTCGAGGCTCATGGCGGCACGCTCGAAGCCTACAATGCGTCTGACCAGAAGGGTGCCGTGTTTGTCATCCGGCTGCCCTTGGAAAAACAACCCGAGGCCGCCACGCTAAAGCTATGAGCCTGATTCGTCCCATCGCCCTCATCATTGATGATGAAATTCCCATGCGTCGGCTCCTGCGCATTAGCCTGGAGCCGGCCAACTACCAAGTCTTCGAGGCGGCCACGGGCGAGAGCGGATTAATCGAAGCCGCGACCCGTAAGCCGGATGTCATCCTGCTCGACCTCGGTCTACCCGACATGGATGGCCTCGCCGTCCTCAAGCGTCTTCGTGAGTGGGCCACCATCCCCGTCGTCATTCTCTCGGTCCGCGACCAAGCCGATGAAAAAGTGGCCGCGCTCGATGCCGGGGCCGACGACTATATCACCAAGCCGTTTCACGCCGACGAACTCCTCGCCCGTTTGCGCGTGGCGCAACGGCATGCCGCCAGCAAGTCCGCCCCCGCCTTGCTCGATCTCCACGGGCTACTCCTCGATTTCTCCCAGCGAACGGTTACCTACAAAGGCAAGCCTGTCGATCTGACCCCCACCGAGTATGCGCTTCTCCGGCTGCTTGCCATCAACGCAGGCAAAGTGCTCACCCAAGCCTACATCCTCCGGACGGTGTGGGGCCCCAGGAACGAGGAACACTCCCAATACCTTCGCGTTTACATCTCGCATCTCCGCACGAAGCTGTCCGCCTTGGGGCTCCCAAACGAAATGATCAAAACTGAGACAGGCATCGGTTATCGGCTCATGAGCTCTTGAGGAAAGCTGCCGCCAAACTGTCAGTAAAAGTTTCAGTAAACGTCTCTGAAAAGGCTAGTGGCGGGCTCGTGACCGGATAGTGGTTGCCTACACTTACTGGAGGGGTAAGTTAAGGCGAATCGGGGGTATTAATCGAGCGATTCCGACCCTCGCCTTGGTTTTTCGAAAGGGTGCCTACCGGAAACGGTGCCTGTCCCCGTTTTTTCTCCTCTTTTATCTTTTAAGCCTATGACGCGCAGCCAGAAATTTCACCACACGATTTTCGCTCTCCTGGCGATAGCTACTAGCTTTGGTCAGGTATCCCTTTTCTCGCAAACGACGGATGCTACGACAACCGCCGGAAGAGAGCACCTGTTGATGGATTTTGGCTGGAAATTCGCGCTGGGTAATGCAAACGACAGCAAATTGGATTTTAACTTCGGCGCTTACGCCAGTTACCTGGCTAAGCAAAACTATAAAGATCAGCCCGTTTTCGGACTCAGCTTTGACGATTCGAAATGGAGGACAGTGGATTTGCCTCACGACTGGGGAATGGAACTGCCTTTTAATCAAAACGCTGAAGCGAAATGGGGGGCTCGCCCGCTAGGGGTGGCTTTCCCAGAAACGTCCGTCGGCTGGTACCGCAAAACCTTCACGCTTCCTGCCAGCGACAAGGGACGGCGCATTTCCATCGAGTTCGAGGGCGTGTGCCATGATTGTGTGGTCGAGGTGAACGGATTCTTCGTGGGTACTCATTTCAGCGGCTACACGTCGTTTGGTTACGATATAACCGACCTGCTTCACTATGGCGGACAGAACGTCGTGGTAGTCCGGGTCGATGCCCGGACGAACGAGGGATGGTGGTATCAAGGGGCTGGCATTTACCGGCACGTTTGGCTGACAAAAACCGCTCCCGTTCACATCGCGCAGTGGGGCACGCAAGTGCTGACAAAGACGGACGGGAATCTCGCACACGTAACGGTTCATGCCGAAGTTGCGAATGATTCCAATGAGGGCAAAGAAGCCGAGGTGCAATCCTCGATTCTCGATGATGCCGGCCAGGTCGTCGCCACGACTCCCACCGCATCTGTGCCGGTCGAACCTTGGAGCAAGTCAACAGCTTCGTCGGTAGTCGACATTTCAAATCCCAAACTTTGGTCGACTGAGGCTCCAACACTCTACAGGGCCGTCACCACCGTGAAGGTGGGTAGCTCAGAAACGGATCGCTACGAAACAACATTCGGTATTCGCACCGTAGCTTTTGATCCCGACAAGGGCTTTTTGCTCAACGGGCAGCCGTTAAGAATCCGTGGTTTCTGTGACCACGAGCAGCATGTCATTGTCGGCACGGCAATGCCCGATTCCCTCTGGCCTTGGCAGCTTAATAAGCTCAAGACAGAACTGGGGGCCAACGCGATCCGCACCTCGCACAATGCGCCCAGCCCCGCGCTTCTTGATGCTTGTGATCGCCTTGGCATTCTCGTCATGGATGAGGAGCGCCTTTTTTCCAGCAGTGAGGAAGGCTTGAACCAGCTCGACAGCCTCGTTCGCCGGGACCGCAATCATCCCAGCGTGATCATTTGGTCGGCTGGCAACGAAGAGTGGGCGGTACAGAGTACGCCGGACAGCATCCCTGTGATGGAAAGACTTCAGGAAGAATTCCACCGACTTGATCCCTCGCGCTTGGTGACGTGCGCAGCCTCCAACGCGGGCGATCTCAATGGCTTGAACCGCGTGGTCGATGTGAGGGGAATCAACTATCTGTTCCTCTTTAAAAAAGACTCCCCACTGGTTTACCATCAGAAACAACCGCACCAACCGGTCATTGGCACGGAAGATGGCGATCAGGATGGCCCGATCAATTTCATGCGGGACAATCCGTGGTATAGCGGTTTTTTTGTCTGGACAGGATACGCCTATTACGGAGAGAGCAAGTGGCCGGATGTGGTCGCGAATTTTGGCTGCCTCGACCTCTGTGGATTTCCGCGGGGACAGTATGACCGCTTTCAAAAAGCTTGGGGTGGGACGAGCAGCAGGGATGTTACCTCCCAAGCGAAGCCTGCATCACTCAACTTAAGCTGTGAGCGCACAATCTTAAGCGCAGATGGGGAAGACACCGCCATCATCAATATTGCCGTGGTCGATGACCATCAACTTCGGGTTGGCAATGCGACCAATCCCATCAGCGTCGTCGTGAATGGTCCCGGCACGCTGCTAGGCATTGGCAATGGAAACCCAAAGGATCACAACCTGACGATAGAGTCTTCGCACGCTGTGTTCGAAGGACGAGCGCAAGTGCTGGTCCGCGCCACGCATCAATCGGGAACGATTTCCGTGCAGGTGACCTCGGCAGGTCTGAAAGGAAGCTCGGTTGCCCTCACAACCCAATCCGGGAATTCGATGCCTTATGTACCTTGACCGTCTAGGTGAAAGGTCCTCGCTACACACAGAATAATAAGTGAATCAGGATCCCAACAAGGGCGCAGCCGTTTACATTGGAAAGAGCCCGCGATTATCTTGAAGATATTGAGTGTGACGGGTGAGTTCAGCCACGTTTATAAAATTTTAACACCAGCACGCCTCCCTTTAACTAAACAAGGGTGACGGG
>CAIPBM010000011.1 GCA_903863295.1 uncultured Verrucomicrobiota bacterium
CACTCCCAGCAGGATGGTCAAGGGCAGCAACCAGACGTAGCGGTAAAGGATGGCGATGTAGCGACGAACCTGAACACGCCAACGGGCCCAGAAGACGGAGAGGGGCTTTTGGGGATAACCATTCTGGCCGTACCCGCCGTAAGCACCATAATTTCCGTAGCTGCCAGTATTTCGTTCCATGATCAGGTTCTAAAAATTAACCAGCCGTTGCGGAACGATGATCATATCCTCAGCCTGCACCGCAGGGTCGCGATCCGAGTGCCCCCGGTCCAGAATTTCGACAAGATCCACAATCGTCGTCTCAGAAGTGCCATCCGGCTTTTTGCGGACAAGTTTCACCTTGCGTCGGTCCGCAAAATCGGCGAGTCCGCCGACGAGCAGAATGGCCTTGCTCACGGTCATGACTTCATTGGCCGGGATTTCAATCGCGCCCTGACGCTGGACCTGACCCATGAGATAAACTTTACCCTGCGGATGCGTGCTGTAGGTCTCCACCCCGATGATGACCGTGGCGTGATAAAAGTACTCCTTTTCCAGCATCGGTTTGAGTTCGTAGGCCAACTCCTTGCAGGTTTTGCCTGCGGCGGTGACCCGGCCCACCAAGGGCATATCGAGTTCGCCCGAGTCAGAAATCGTCAGGACAATCGGATCTTTCTGCTCCTCAATCACCCGGTAGCTAATGCGATCACCATTGCCCAGCTTCTTCTTGTCGTTGAGCGCGCTCATCGAATTCATGGAAGCGGCCACAGGAGCGGCCGTGGCGACGGGAGCCTGGTCCTGAGCGCGTAGGCTCGCGGGGAATAAGATGAGCACCACAAGTAAAATCGCCCCGGATAGGCCGATCTTCGAGGTTAACTTTCTAACCCCAGGATTGTGGTTCCAAATTGTCATAAAAAAACAGGGCCTTTGATCACATCAAAGTCCTTCTTTCAAGATGCCATGTATCAGGCAAATCAAAAGTGGTAATTCAGCATCATCCCGACCCGGTTTTGGACATAATCCTGTCCGGGAGCGGTGTTGAACTTATCCCCAAATTGGTAGAGCACGGAACCCGAGATGCTTTTGGTGACCGGGAAGTTGGCTTGGACTCCGGCGACAAAACTATCATAGGACGGCGTTGAAATCGTGCCAATGGTGCTGTTACCCGTGTTCGGAGTGCTGACATCCTGGAAATTAAGCGTGAAGGCGAGATTCAGGTCTTTGTTAACTTTCCAGCTTGAAGTGTAGTTAACGTAGGTGACCTCGCTCTGCTGGGAGAAGACATCCAGTTGAATCTCATGACCCGCGGACAACCGATCCGTATAGTATTTATTCAGGCGATGGTCGAGGGTCACATTAACATAGTAGGAATTGGTCGTACCTGCGCCGAAGGCGGGCGTCACATTATTGGGCTGATTGGCCTCAGCTTGAGTCAAATTTCCCGAATCGGTGCTGACCGTTTGATACCCAGCGGACATGGAAACCTTGAAATTGGGAGTGACTTCAATCCTGGTAAATGGCCCCACACTCAACGCATCGTCCTGAATGCCGTACTGGTCGTAGTTGCGTATGGACGCAGCTCCCTCAAAACCTACGTTGATGGTTGAAGTGACACTGTAGGTGGCTGCGGCTGAAACTTGATTGGCTGAATAATTGAGATTGCCGGGATTTGTGAGATTAGATCCGTTTACCTGTTGAAGGTTATTTGAGACAAAAGTGATGTGATCGTAATCGAAGGTCAGCACCAGCTTGTTTAAATCCCAGATCACTCCTACCCCGGCCACATTCTCAAACCGGCTGAAGTTGACCACATTGCTCAAAGAACCCACGGTGCTGGGGTCTTGTTGAATCGAAAATTGGTCGTGGAGGTTGATCTTGAAATCTCCCACGTAGATATCGAAGCCCAGCACGGAGTCAGGGGCGATCAAGACGTGCCCGGTGTCGTATTGAGGATGAATCAGATACTTGGAATAGCCCACAGATGTATTCAAGCGAAGCGTGTTCGAGGCGGTGATCGGCCACTGAATGGCCAGGCCTACTTCCGGAGTCATGATGAAATCGGAAAGCGCACCCGAGCTCGAAAGGGCGATATTACTATTGTACTCACTATCCAGTGAGGCATTGACGTTCATCAAAACCGGACCGGCCTTTAAATTATAGTCTGAGGGCAGAGAGGTAACGGACTGCGTCCGGGCCATGGAAGGGCGCGGCAGCTCTTGCGAAAAAAGCTGTGCCGTGCTCAAGACAAGCAGCGACGACAATATGAGGGCATAGTTCTTCATGACATTCTCTTTCAGGCCGCAGCTCTCCACCGGCTAACGCTGCAGCCCGTCCTCCCAGCAAGCTAAAGACAACGCCTACCTTGGCAATAAAAAAAACATGTCCTATTGGCGTAACACGATAACCATATTCGATAACACAGAAAAAAACACCTCTTAAGTATTCTAAACAAACCTGGCTAGAAAGGCCCGTGAGGTTTGCTTTTAAGTTGCTCTTTGTACGCATTGAAAAGCTGCGGAAAATAGAGATGTGTCTCGTAGGTCATGCTATGCCGGATCGCTTCATTTTTTACATATTCTTTGTTTGCAACATTTTCCATAAGACGCTGAGCTATTTTATCAGCGAACGCCTCTAACCGATCTGGCGCTGCGAGCCCGGCAGCTGGCCCCGCTATCTCATTCATGGGCGGAAGATCGCTTGTAATCACCGGACACCCGCAGGCCTGGGCCTCAATGATGGGCCATCCAAATCCTTCTCGAAGCGAGGGGAAAATCAAAACTTCAGCTCGCGAGTATAGGGCCTGGAGCTGGCGATCCGTAATAACACCAATAAAACTAACGTGTTCCGCTAGTTTTTCCACTTCGATCAACTGCTTTAATTTCTCATTTGCGGGCTGCCCAGCCATGACCAACTTGAGCGAAAGGTCTTTGACCAAGACAGGGTAAGTCTTGCAGAGGTGTGCGAAAATCCGCACCACTCCTTCCCGGTTTTTGTACCATTGATTTCCGCCGACGTGCAAAACGTAACGGAACTTGCCCGCGTGGAAGGCTGGTCCAAAATCCAAATGCGATAACTCTTCCATCGCCTGCTCGTGGGGCATGGGAGCAAAGGGATAATTCAAGACATTATCAATCGTCATGCTCCGTTCTTTGAGGTTTGGGGCCAAAGCGACCAGTTGCCTCCGAGTTTCGGCTGAGACGCAGATGACGTAAGCCGCCCGTTTCAGCCCGGAAAGAATCCACCTCTGAAGAATCCGGCCGCTCCAGCCCGTTCGATGCTCAGGGATTTGGCCCAACGCGCTTTGGATGGCCAGAAGATCATGGCAGGTCGCCAGATGCGGGACATTGCGCAACCATCGGGTGTACATCGCATTCGAATGATCGCAGATATGAACAAGGAAAGGCTCTCCGCTCGATTTTAAGGTCCGGACCCGTTGCCTGAGTTTGAAGGGAAAGATCAGAAACTTGTCGATATACCCCAGCCACTTACCGAAGCCATGACCGGATGGTTTCAGACGGCCAAAATAGGGTTCCGGTCGAAGCACCTCGACCGATACGTCATGCCGCTCCAGAAGCTCGCGCAGCATCCGAGCATAACGCTGCATGCTTTCCTGCCCATCAGGAAGATAGTTGGCCAGCAGGACAATGTGCACCAAATGCTTTTGAGCCTCTTTTTCCCCGAGCGCAAGACTGTTGCCGCAGTCAGGACGTCAAATCCAGCTGGGCAATGCTCAATCCCTCGGCCACCAGCATGACGGGAATTCCCTCCCGTATCGGATAGGCAATGGCCCGATCCACTCGAATCAGGGCCCCATCGACGGGCTGGAGCATGTTCTTTCCGGCCGCTGTCTGCACCAGTCCTTGGCGGATCGCTTCGTTCAAACGGGCCGTCTCCGCCGGAGTAGCCAAGGTAAGATCCTGACGGGTCTCCGGACAAACGAGCAGAGCCAGCAATTCGGCATTAAGCATGATCGCTTACCGTACGCCTCGCTTGCCGGGATGCAAGACCGGGCCCTATCGGCAACAATCCCGGTTACTTGGCCGCAGGCGGCGTATCGCTCGCACAACGGAATCCGATCCAAAAATCTCGGGTTTGCGGGACATAGTCGGTGATCCGATGCGTGAGCTGGGCATGTTCCACCGAGTTCGTCTTGAAGTTGGCCCCCCGGATGACTGCCACTTTTATCGATTCCAGCCGACTGCTGGGAACGATGGTATCTGTCCATTCACTGATGTTTCCACCCATGTCGTAAACGCCATAAGGACTCTTGTCCAAAGGCATCTGGTCGACTGTCTGATAGACATGGATGGGAATGGTCGTCCGGTCAACGCCCGGAGGGACGACGGAGGTATTGGCATTCGGAGCAAAGGAATTACCCCAGGGGAAAATGTTGCCATCTTTGCCGCGCGCGGCTTTTTCCCACTCGAATTCGGTGGGAAGACGTTTCCCCGCCCACTTGGCATAGGCCTGGGCGTCATACCAGTTGATGTTAAATACCGGATCATCGAGCGTTAGCGTAACCTTGTTGTAAGGCTCCCGGTACTTGATGCACTTATAAATGTTGTCCCAGTCTTTGGGTTGGTGATAGGTGTCCTGATCCGACCTCTGGGAGGGATGTCGCCAGGCGGAATCGTCGCCATTCTTCGCCTGCAACGCGCGGAGGAATTTCAGATATTGGCCCCAGGTGACCTCATACTTGTCGATATAGAAGGTATAATCGAGATTGGCCGCGCCGGCCTGGTAAACATAGGGACCAGCCGGAATTTCAATCATGTCGTTGTACTGATGCGACGGTGGATCGGCCAGAAACTGGAAATAGACGAAGATACCTACGACCAGCACGACGAACGCGAATCCGCCGATCATGAACTGCTGGTTGCGCTGTTGCTTGCGACGCTCCATCTCGATGGCCTGCTTCGCCCGGTGATGCTCCTGGGAAACCGCAATTTGCCGTTCAGGGGCCAACTCAATGTCGATCGCCTGGGCCTCGCTGATGACCTGCGCCAGCGGAACCGGCCCGGCACGCAAATCGGTCAGGAGCTTGCGGACGCGCAGGGGAACCTGATCCGGCGAGGGCAAAAGGGCCTGTACCGCATTGGCCAAAGCGGAAAGATCCGACAATCCCGGTGGCGTAACCGGCTGGGTCGGATCGACGCAATTGGCGACCTTGATCACACCCTGCGCATTCACCGATACATCCGCCGCACCCACGGTGGTATGCGGGTATTTATTCGCATCCCAGAAAATGACGACCGAGCCCACACTATGGATAATCTGCGCGGCCAAGCGTGGATCGATCGGCTGTCCAGCCGTCGCCCGTTCCGCCAAGTTGGGCACGTCCCATTTTTCCCGGCAAAAGAAGTCACGCCCCTGAAATTCCCCGGCCTGATAAACGGCCTGGACATTGGGATGGGACGCGCGCGCCATCAAGGCGGCGAAACTGCGGAAACGAACCGCCTCTTGCGGCGTGGCCCAGGAGTGGCAGATCGTGATGAAGATGTCCCGTTTAACGCCCATGTCATAGGCGGCGTAGCAATCGCCCCACCGGTCTGGCGGCTGTTTCTTGCCGAGGCGGAATGGGGGGAATTCGCTCCCTTCCAGGGTGGCAAGAGTGTCCGCGCAGGTGGCCGCGAAAACCGATTCATCGAGTGGCATCGGAAAAACGGTGATGCCCTGGATGTAGTCGCCAAAGTTCGCGAGGTTATAATTCGTGACGATGATTACACGCGCCCGGCGAAAGCGGGTTCGCACCGCCGACAAGAATGCCAGGCCGTCGCCGGAAATATAATAGAGCTCACAGATCACGAGCGAGAGATCGGTGTAGTGATCCAACGCGGCAATACCATCCTCGGGCGTATGCCCGGCGGCCAGGGAGGCTCCCGGGGTGTTGGCCAGGATAATTTGGCCGATGCGTTGTGTCAGGGCGACATCGGGATGGATGATCAGGACGTTGGTACTCATCTCAAGACGTGGAACAATGCGCTAAAATTGCACAACTGCCAATGGCGTTTCTTGATCTTTCTACCGCGATCCCTCCGGTTCATTCAATTTCTGAAATAGAGGTTTGCCGGACGCCGAGGGAAAGCGAACTCTGGAAGAAACTGAAGAGGATCGTTTCGATTCCGAGGCTCATGGCCGTGGCCGAGGGAATCGTCTGGCGGGAAATGCTGGCGAGATTGAGGTTGCCGAAGTCCTGCTGCTTCCACTCCAGCACAGAGTAAACCGCGACCGCGAAACCGGCCAGCGTCACCACCAGTCCGATGACTACCCCAAGCTCAAGGGTGAACCAGCGGAGGAAAGTAGTGAAGCGGGGCGTGTCGGGATAGAGCTTGTTCTGGATCGCGTACATCCGGGAGAGGAGTGAGAAGAGCACCGCCTGAAAACCAATCGTGGTTGCGAACGCGCAATAAACCAGCGTATCCACATCCAGGGTCACGCTTCCCACATGGATCGGACCAAGCACCAGCAAACCGCCAAGGAGAATCCCGACCGTCATGGCGGCCATACCGGGATAGAGAAAGAGCCAGTTCGGACTGAAAAGGAGCATGAAGCGCAGGTGCCGCCAGCCATCGCGCCAGGGACGTAAATGGGGCGGGCGGGAACGGCCATCCGGGGAGAGCACCGTCGGCACTTCGCTCACCCGCATCTGGAGCAGCGCGGCCTTGATCACCATCTCCGAGGCAAACTCCATGCCCGTTGTCCGCAAATCCATCCGTTCATACGCCGCCTTGGAGAAACCCCGCAAACCGCAGTGGAAATCACCCACGTTGCTGGAGAAAAAGAGCCGTCCAATACCCGTCAGGATCGGATTCCCGATGTAGCGATTCTTCCATGGCATGGCGCCCGGTTGAAGCGGCGCGAGAAAACGATTACCCATGACCAGATCGTTGCCCGCGCGCAAGGCATCGAGGAACGGATCAAGACGGTAGAAATCGTAGCTGTCATCGGAATCCCCCATGATGATGAACCGGCCTCGTGCCGCACGGCAGGCGGCATCCAGCGCCGCCCCATAGCCGCGCACCGGAACATCAATGACCCGCGCTCCGCAGCGACGCGCGATGTCCTGCGAGCCGTCACTGGAACCATTATCGCCAATGACAATTTCTCCCGCCACACCCGATTCAGACAAGTACCGCTGCGCCTTTTCGATACACGCCGCCAAGGTCTCCGCCTCATTCAGGCAGGGCATGACGATGGTTAGCTCTGGATTCACAGGCGGGAACGGGTTCGCGTGAAAATCAAACCCAGTCCCAGTCAACGTGAGCGGAGATTGATGTCAAGCTTCGAGGGTCGTGAGAAGACGCCCGCCACCGGTTTCCCTCGTTCCCAAGTTGTACTTGGGAACGTCCCTGCTCCCGCGAAATTACATTTCGCGCCAATCGCGACAATCAGTAGCAGCAAGGGGACAAGCAATGTAATTGCGCTGACAAGTGCGTTCCCAAGTGCAACTTGGGAACGAGGGAAAGAGTCGTTCCTTTTTTCATTTCCATTTGACCTCCAATCACCAATCCTTTCAGTCCGCAGATCAACTGCTGAAACCTCAACCCAACTCAGGCCATGGCAAACGATATCAAAACTTACGATCTGGTCATCATTGGCGGCGGCCCGGCAGGCGTCATAGCCGCCCGGGGCGCGGGCAATCTTCATAAATCGGTAGCGCTGATTGATGCGCACCGGGAACTTGGCGGCGCGGGCATCAACACGGGGACGGTACCGAGCAAAACGCTCCGGGAGACTGCACTTGCTCTCTCCGGCCTGAAATCGCGCCAGCTCTACGGGGTCGATCTCTCCCTGCGCCGGGAAGTGACCATCGCCGATTTCCTCGGTCACGAACAGCATGTGCGCGCCGGTTTCAACGCGCTCATCTCCGATCAGCTTCACTCCCGCAAAGCCGATGTCTTTTTTGGTAACGCCACCCTGACCGATCCCCATACGGTCACCGTGCAGCTCCACGAGGACACGCCCGGACAGCCCGGCGGGGAACTCGTCCTGCATGGCGAAAATATCCTGATCGCCACCGGCTCCTCACCGGTGCAGCCCGCCCTCTTCCCCTTCGGCAAGGCGGAGATTTATGACTCCGACTCAGTCCTGAAACTGGATCGCATTCCCAAGACCCTGGCTGTCGTGGGTGCGGGGGTCATCGGCAGCGAATATGCCTGCACCTTCGCCGCGCTCGGTGCGGAGTCCCACATTATTGATGGCCGCGAAGTACTGCTGCCCTTCCTCGACAGCGAGGTCTCCAAGGCGCTCGTCACCGCCATGGAACATCATGGCGTCACCTTTCATTGGAAAGAAAAAGTAATCGAATGCACGCCTGCCGATAATGGAGTAACCCTGAAGCTTTCCTCCGGCGCGACCATGACCGTCGATGCCGTCCTCGTGGCGGCCGGTCGAAAGAGTAACACCGAGAATCTGGGCCTGGACAAGGCCGGTGTAGCGACTGGTGAGCGGGGGATCATTCCGGTCAATGAAAACTACCAGACCAATGTGCCGCATATCTATGCGGCGGGCGATGTCATCGGCTTCCCCGCCCTCGCGTCGACCAGCATGGAACAGGCGCGTCGCGCGATTCGCCATGCCTTCGGGCTCAAAGCCACCGTCCTTTCCCCCTTGCTGCCGAATGGCATCTACACCATTCCAGAGGTCAGCATGGTCGGCGAGACGGAGGAATCGCTGAAGAAAAAGGGCGTTGAGTATGTCGTCGGGCGCGCCAGTTACAAAGAAAACGCCCGCGGTCAAATCATCGGCGATGAGGACGGTTTCCTGAAGCTCATTTACAGCAAAAACGAGATGAAGCTGCTCGGAGTTCATGTACTGGGCGAACTGGCCACGGAGGTCGTCCACATCGGTCTCATGGCCATGCTGGCCGAGCTCACGGCGCTGGTGTTTATCGAGGCTTGCTTCAATACGCCCACGCTCAGCCAGCTCTACAAAGCGGCGACGCTGGATGCCATGCGCAACGCGGATCCGCTGGGCTAATCCAGCCCGCACGCTCCTTCCGTAGTTACAAATCCGTTGTTAGCGGCCACGAAATAAAAGCTTCCCATTTTACCCAATCTCGCACCTGATATTTGCATGAAAAAGAAAGAGCTCCGCATCGCCATTATTGGCTACAATTTCATGGGCAAGGCCCACTCCAACGGCTGGCTTCAAGCGGCCAAATTCTTTGACCTGGAAAGCCAGCCCGTCCTGCAAGTCGCCTGCGGTCGCAATGAGAAAGCCCTGCGTGAATTCGCGGATCGCTGGGGCTGGAAAAATATCGAGACCGACTGGAAAAAGGTCGTGGAGCGCGACGATGTCGACATCGTCGACGTTTCCCTGCCGCAGCATCTGCATGCGGAGGTGGCCATCGCCGCCGCCAAGGCGGGCAAACACATCTTCTGCGAAAAGCCGATGGCGCTAAATTCCGCAGACGCCAAAAAGATGCTCGAGGCCGTGCAGGCCGCCGGGGTGCAGCATTACGTCAACCACAACTACCGCCGCTGCCCTGCCGTCCGGCTCGCGCGTCGACTGATTGATGAGGGCAAAATCGGACGCATCTTTCATTGGCGCGGGGCTTATCAGCAGGACTGGATCGTCGACCCCGAATTCCCGCTCACCTGGCACTTGCGCGCGGAGACGGCCGGCACCGGGCCCCACGGCGATCTCAATTCCCACAGCGTCGATCTCGCCCAGTATCTCGTCGGCGATATCAAGTCGGTCTCCTGCCTGATGACGAACTTCATCAAGGAACGTCCCCTCCCCGGCGAAGGCGCGGCAACCTTCAGCGCAGGCACCAGCATCGGCCCCAAGGAAAAAGGCCCGGTCACGGTGGAGGACGCCTCCCTCATGATGGTCGAGTTCGCCAACGGCGCCGTCGGTTCGTTCGAGGCCACCCGCTTCGCGCCGGGCCGCAAGAACCACAACACCTTCGAGATTTACGGCAGCGAGGGCAGCCTCGCCTTCGATTTCGAGCGGATGAACGAGCTCCAGTATTTCTCCCGCAATGATCCCGAATACGCGCAAGGCTTCCGCACCATCCTTGCCACCGAGTCGTCCCACGATTACGTCGCCAACTGGTGGCCACCGGGGCACATCATTGGTTACGAGCACGGCTTTGTTCACGGCATGGTCGACTTCATCAAGGCCATCGACGAAAAGAAGACCATCGAGCCGAATTTCGCCGATGGACTCAAGTGCATCCAGGTGCTCGAAGCTGGTGTCGCTTCGGCGAAGAGTGGTCAGCGCGTCAACGTTGCGTAGATTGCTGTCGCATGGCCTGTCTGAATTTCGATGATCTTCAGGTCGTCGGATTCACGCTGGCCACGGCAGGACTTAGCACGCTGATCATCCTTCCCTTCGGCATTGCGTTGGCATGGCTGCTTGCACGCCGGGAGTGGCGCGCAAAATCGCTGGTCGAGACCATCGTGGCGCTCCCGCTCGTCATGCCGCCCGTGGCCACAGGCCTGATCCTGCTCCATCTGCTGGGACGCCACGGATCTCTTGGCATTTTTTTTCAGAAGGTATTCGGCACGGAAATCGTTTTCACCTGGCGGGCGGTGGTAGCGGCAATGGCGGTGATGTCCTTCCCCTTTCTCGTGCGAACGGCACGGCTTGCCTTTGAGGAAATTAATCCACGCCTTGAGCAGGTGGCGCGAACCCTGGGAGCGAGCCCCGCGCGGGTCTTCATGACCATCACCCTGCCGCTCGCCGCGCGTGGCTTGGTCGCGGGTACGGTCTGGGCCTTCGCCCGGGCACTTGGCGAATTCGGCGCGACGATTCTGGTGGCCGGGAACATCCCCGGGAGGACGACAACGATGTCCGTCGCCATCTACAGCGACATCCAATTTGGGCAGGAGGATCATGCCTATCAATTGCTGGCCATCTCCGCTGCACTCGCCTTTGCCGCCATTCTCCTGAGTAACCAATTCTCCAAATGGGGAGGAACGCGATGAAACTTTCCGTCAAACGGCTTCTACTTCGTCAGGGGAGTTTTGAACTGAAAATCGATCTCGAAGCGACCGGGCAGGTCATCGGGATTTTCGGTCCCTCAGGCGCGGGCAAGACGTCACTCATTGAAATCGTCGCCGGATTGCGCCTGCCCTCATCGGGTCAGGTGGCAGTGGACGATCTGGTTCTGACCAATCGCGAAACCGGTTTTTCCCTGCCACCGGAGCATCGCGGGGTCGGTTACATTCCGCAGGATCTTGCCCTGTTCCCTCATCTCTCCGTCCGGAAAAATCTCGTTTATGGACAAAAGCAGCATGCACCGGGCAGCTCCATCAATCTCGCTCATGTCGCGGAGGTTTTGGAAATTGAGACCTTACTTGACCAGGCTATCACGGAGCTCTCCGGCGGCCAAAAGCAACGCGTCGCCTTCGCCCGGGCCATTCTCTCCTCCCCGCGCCTCCTCCTCATGGATGAACCTCTCGCCAGCCTCGATCACGATCTCAAATTAAAAATCATCCCCTATCTCCAACGCATCCGCGATGAATTCAAAATTCCGATGCTCTACGTTTCCCATTCGCCGGAGGAAGTCGTTTCACTTTGTGACCAGGTCGTCGTTTTACGTGAAGGAAGTTGCCTCTCCATCCGATCGCCATATGACATTTTTGAAGCCTCAAGTTCCATGACGCTAAAGCCCGGGATTTTCAGCGCCTAACCCAGCTTCTAAAGCCCTAATGTGCCATGCCGCAACCGCACTTCGTTCCGGCATTTGATGTCCCCAAAGTCGACGCCGGAGCAGGCTTGTCCGGATCGTAACCAAGATTGGGGGCGAGCCATTTTTCCACCGTGGCAACATCGAGACCTTTGCGTTTGGCGTAGTCTTCCACCTGGTCGCGCGCGATCATGCCGACGCCAAAATACTTGGC
>CAIPBM010000012.1 GCA_903863295.1 uncultured Verrucomicrobiota bacterium
GCCCCTTTTTCCCACGTCTGCCAGCCTTCTTTCGGGCTTCGTTACCTCTGAAAGTAACGATTTTTCGGGAAGGGCGGACAGGGTGGGAGTCGAACCCACGGTACCTTTAGAGGGTACGCTCGATTTCGAGTCGAGTGCCTTCAACCACTCAGCCACCTGTCCTGAAATTGATCTGCCGGGGAGGGGAGCGTGCTGATCGCTCGGACTCATGCGGCGGGGGTGTGATCTTAGGCGATTATTTTTAGCAACGGCAAGGAAAACTGATCTCGACTGAGACGGTCGCGCGCAGTTTAACCGCTAGGGAGGGTGCATGAAGCCCGATTTCTTTAAAGCCCCGGTGATTTCCTTTTCTCCCTCTGGATAGCTCCACGCAAGGAAGAACTTGCTGAGGGGGGGGCTGTCACTGCGGAGGACGCCAAAATCGCCTCTTAAGAGCTTTCCGCAACCGGGCAGGAGACAGAGACCTTTGAAGAGACGTTCATCCGATAAACGACAGATTGCCCCGGCGTCCCTAATTTGTTTAAGTCTCTCATCCCGCCATGCTCATCCTTCAGGCACTTTTTCTTTGGGTAATCGTTTCCACTTTGATCCTGGGCGGTGCGATGGTCTTTCATCGGCTTTTCCCCGACGAATCGCCCTGGTTTGGTTTCATCGTTCCGGCATTGGCTTTGGTCATCACTCTCAACTTCGTGGAGCATTTTGTCGCCATGCCGGTGCTCCTGTTCCTTCTTCCCCTGATGCTCGGCGGCACCATCTGGGTGGCGACCACGCAAGGCTGGTTCAAGGAAGTGCTGATCCTGCCCAGCGCGGTTTTTCTTCTCTCCTTTGCCTTCACTTTGGCGGTTCGGTATATCCAGCCCAATATCGATTACACCTCCGACGGCATCTCCGACCTGAACATGGTCAACAATTACTCGCAGGGCCAGACGCTGCCGCCGCCGGATTGCTGGATGCCGCCGTTCCGCTACGAGTGGTACTACGGATTGCAACATTACGCTGCCTCCGCCCTGGAGCGCCTGCTCGATGTCAAAATTGGAATCGCCTATAACGTTGCGCACGCCCTGCTTTCTGCGTTGATCTGCGTGGTCGGCGCGGCGGCGGCTTTCCGCATTTCTGCGGGTAAAGTCTGGATCACGCTGGCGGTGCCGTTCCTGATCGAATCGACGGCGACCGGGGTCTCGGCTTACCTGTTCATGACCTCGCATCTCAATGTCTGGTATGGATCAGATGTTTCCAGCGGCATGACTGAGCCTTATCCCGACGGAAATGTCCTCTGGAGGATTCTCCGGTGGGATCCGCGTCCCGAAATTTCCGGCCTGACCGTCCCGACGACCATTCGTCTTCAGGTTCCCGGATTCTGGACGTGGCGCTCAGAATACCATGCCAATGCCAGCGGGCATCTCCTCAGTCTCATGGCCGTTTGGATTATTTCTGAACTCGTAGCCTTGAAGAAGACGATGTGGCCCTGGATCCTGGCCGTTCTCACGCCGCTCCTCGCCGTCGTGGCCAGCACCTGGGCCTTGCCGATCACCGTCCTGCTTTGCTGGGGTGTGCTGCCCATCGCTTTCTTCTGCGGTCGCCGTCCCGCGTCCTTCAAGTTGATGATCCTGATTCTGTGCGTGGCGCTGACGCTTCTCTGGCCTGCATTCTATAGCGCCTCCTCTTCCCCTCAGGTACCGGCGATGAACTTTATCGATCCGAAAGAGCGCGCGCCAATCATCGAATTCCTCGTCCTCTGGTGGCCGATTCTGTTACTGATGTTTTGCGCCTGGCTTCGGATTCGCGAGACCTCCTTTGGCACGCGGTGGGTACTGGTTGTGGTGCCCATCATGCTGATCGGCATTGAGCTGTTCACGATCGATACCCGCTACAACATGATCGAGAAAATGTGGGGCTACACCTGGGGCGCTGCATTGGTGACACTCTTCCCGTTTGTCGCGTCGCGTACCGGCGTCTTTTACCGGCTGGTCACCCTTGTGATGCTCGCCTCTGGACTGATCAGTCTGTGCGGATTCTCCTGGGATGTTCTGGGCCGGGTGAGGGATCCCGTGGTCGGTCATCTCGACGGTTCCTACTATCTCATGGCTGACGACCAGAAGAGGAAAATCTTAAATGTCGTGCGGCAGATGAAGCATGCGACATTCCTCGCCGGAAAATGCGAGTTCTGTTACACGGAGGCCCCCGCCGTCGCGGTCTTCACGGGCAACAAATGCTACATCGCCTGGGCCTATTTTGAATCGCTGACAAATTACAACAACGAGTCCGATTACCGGGAAAAGCTCAACAACGATTTTTACTCCGGGGCTCTTCCCGACCGCTTACGTTTCGTTCACGACAACAAAATCGCCGGAGTCATCATCTGGCCGAATGATAATATCTCCAACGACGCGCTCGATGCCCTGAAAAAGGATCTCGGCCCGGAGTACGAGTATATCGATTGCCGCGGCTCGGGAAGTAACAATGCCGGGGTCTTCCTGCAGCGTCCGTTACCGGGGACCTGAGCCGGTTCGGGGTTATTTGGCCGTCGCGGTGTAAGCCTGAACGTAGGGCACATCACCCTTTGCGTAAGCGATCCAAACGGTATGCGTGGTGGGATCCACGGCGATGCTGTGTGCTCCTGCCGACGTGGGAATGCTCGCCAGAGTTGTGAGTTTGGATGGGGTAACACCTACCACCGACATGGTTCCCAAGCCACTGGCGCAGTAGGCTTGTTGCAAGGCGGGATCGTAGGCGATTTCATCCACCCGTGAAGCGATATCCGTGGAGGCCAGAATCTTGCCGCTGGTCAAATCCATGAGGACGAGCTTGCCGGTGCCACCAGCGATGAGAACCGCCCCCGCGCTGGGAACCATGGCGAGCCCATGCGGTTTTTCCGCCGGAGCCGTTGGCCATTGATCGACTACCTGCCGAGTCTTCGGATCAATTTTTGCGAGTGAACTGCTTTCTTTCAGATTCTGGAAGAGGTAACTCGCATCTTGGTTAAAATCGAGGTCCTCCATCCCTGATCCCGGAAGCGTGATCGAAGTCACAATGATCCTGGCTTCCGGATCGATGATCCATAGTTCCGGTTTTTCATCGTTGCAGACAAAGACAGAATTGATAACTGGACAATAAGCGACCAAATCTGCCGGGCTGGTCAAACCAACTTCCCCGATCACATTCAACGTCTCCGAACTAACGATAACCATTTTGGGCGGTTTGCTAACGCTGACAAAATAACGGTGATTTTTGGCATCGATCGCCACGCCTTGGGCAGCGCCCAGCGGAAGACTTTTGATCAACTTGGACGATGTCACATCGATGACGTCCAACGAGCCGTTTCCGGTATGGCAGGCTAGTAAGCGATGGAGGGCCGGATCAACCTTGATGAAGTCGAATTTTCCCTTGGTTCCGTTCAATGGCACAGGCTCGTGCGGTGTGAGAATTTCTCCCGCCATCAGGAGAGGGGACACGAGCAGAAGGGCTGCACTTATTAGAGAGAGGAAGGAGGTTTGTTTCATGGAAAGTTATGTTTTTTGCCAGATGCCAATGACGCTTTTGCCGAGAGAAAATCCGATGAGAGGATCGGTGAGGCGCGAGACGGGGACGAGGCAGCGATCCCAAAAGTGGACTTGCTTGAGTGTCGGCATGCTTTGATGAAGGAACAGCTTGTTGGCTACGGAGGCCATGAGGCCAACGGAATCGAGCGCATAGAGTTCGATCAATCGCGATCCGGGAGGCGTGCAGTCCCTGAGGGTCTTTTTCGTGTAACGCCGGAAATGGCCGATGGCCCGGTCAAACGCGGTGAAGAGGCTGGGATGGGCCGGGGAAAGAACGATGACCTTTCCGCCGGGTTTGGCGTGCGATAGGGCGGCGACCATTTCTTCATGGTCATGTTCGATATGTTCAAGGACATCAATGTAGAGGATCGTATCGAAGGTTTGATTCGGGGGTAGATTGACTAGAGTGCCCGTGACGGTTTGGACGATATCCCTTCTGGGTTGTGCGGCCAGGGTTGTGGGAATTTGCGCGGTGAGAGAGCTATCGGGCTCCAGGCAAAGCCAGTTGGTCTGTTCGGCGCCAAGGAGGAAATTGGTATTGGCACCCAGGCCCGCACCGACTTCGAGTACGGATGCGCCGAGATGCGGACGAATTTTTTCCGACCAATAATTTTTCCAGTTGTGAGCGGTAGCGAAGAGATCGAGCTCCGCGCCTTCGTAGGGCCGATCCTGAATCATGCAGATTGCTTATAACAGGGTTGAATTCCATCGACATACCAGACGTAGTCACGCATGGGTAAAAAAGGTTGCGCACTTCGTGCACTGATAATTTGCATGGTGAAATTACTCGCGAGCGTGATGACTTGGACAAGAAAGATAACGAGCAGTCCTGCGAAGAGCGAAGTCCATCCCGGGAGGGGGAGATCCGTGCCCAAGCGAAGCAAGAGAGTGGCCAGAATGCCAAGAACGCTCACTGCGAAGAGGAAAGAGGAGATAATGATCAGGCGCACGCCGATGATCTCGTTGTAGCAGCTCAAGGCCGAGAGCCCGTGAATGATGAGGCTTAGAAAATTCAGCCGCGATTTACCTGCGAGGCGCTTGCCTCGATGGCTGGGAATGGTGGTATAGGGAAGACGCGAACCCGCCACCGAAGCGGCATAGTGATTCCACAGCATGGGTTCGGTGGTCAAGGCCCCCAGTCTTGCATGCGGGATAATGCTGAAATTTCCAAAACGAATTCCGCGCCCGGTCAAAAGATAATGGAGCAATCGATACCCGGTGTAGCCAAGACGAAAGGCGACTGATTCCGAGCGACGAGTTCGTTCCGCAAAGATAATCGGGAGAGGTGTCTTTTCACTTCCTCGTAACTGCGAAAGCCGTTCCACAAGATTGACGACATCGCTGGGATCGTCCTCTCCGTCGCTGTCCATGACGACAACGGCATCGCATGGAGTCGTGGCGTTAATCGAACATAGCCCCACGGCAATGGCACGTTGATGGCCGAGGTTTTTCTTTAGTTTGAGCACCTCAACCGACTGCAGTTTGGCGTACGGGCCGCGAGCGAAATCCAGTGAGGGCACTTCGGTCGACCCATCATCCACGAGCAGAACCGAGAGGGTTTCCGTCCGCCCGGTGAAAGCGGCATCCAACCTTTGTAGAACCTGCTGGGCGGAAAGCCAATCATCCAGTACCGGCGTTAATACGACGAGATGCACAGTCTTTGATGAAATAGTTTGTGCCCGCGCACAAGAACAATCTTAGCGGTTACTTGGCGGGTGCAGGCTTTAAAAGTGGCGTTGTGGGGATAGGCGCAGGGGTGGGTTGCGGAGGCAGGGAGGAGGACATGCGAATGAAAAGACCGGCATTGTGCGGGCCACCCTCGTGGCAATCGATGTAATAAAAATCAGGAGCGAGCTGGGTCTTGAACTTCTCGAGTTGAGCGTCGGAAATGCAGAAATCCGGGTTGTCGTCCGGCCAGATCAGAACGCCATCAATGTTGTTGCTACGCAGGAAAGCCAGCGGATCGGCCATCTTTCCAGCGTAAAAATCATTGGTCATCTTGTCCCGGTACTCGGCTTCGCCACCATGCCCGGTTTGATATTCCTGAGCGTACCAGGCGATGTAGCACATATTGCCGGAGAAACCGATGGCGGAGGGAGCCATGTTATAGGACCACTCGCTGTGTCCGGGCAAAATCGTCTGGCCATGGAGGCGCTTCAGAACCTGCAAGACACGCTTGCGTTGCGGGTCATTCTGGAAAACCGTGTCGCCTTTGAGATGGAAGGCGATGGTATCCCAATAGACTGCAGCGGTGACAATCCGGGTCCAGGCCACGATTAAGACCGTGCTCATCAAGAGGAAGACGACGGTAAGGAAGCGGAAGGGCAGGGCGCGTTGCGTAAAGACCAGCGGCAGGAAAGTGACCAGCCCGGCGCTGTAAACCGCTCCCCACATTTTTTCCACCGTCAGTCCGCGATCACTGAACGTGGCGGCATCGATGAACAGCAGGAGCAGCGGCACAGCAAGATGAATCCAGCGCGCCATGGCATTGAGCCGGAACCAGACGAAGCAGAGGAAGACCCACGGGACGATGATTGGCCACCATTGGATCACAAATTCCCAGAAGGCCGTATATTCGATCCATGGCGTCCAGTGGAAGTCGACCGGATAGGTACCTGAAATCAGGGTGTTAACACTCGGCCAAAGCAGCGTTGTCAACAAGGCTGCGCCTGCCAGGACAAAATTCCAGCTTTGCGGGCGACGTGACGCCATGAGCGCGACGAGAAAGCAACCGATACAGAAGACCGTGACCACAATAAAATACCAGGTCGCGGCCAATATCGTGATAAGCGGGAAAACGAGCAGGCAGATCCAGGGCCAATTGGTGCGTTCCCGACGGTTGGCTTCGTTGGCTGCCAGCATCGTAGCGAGGGTCATGAAATGGCCGGAAAGATTGGCATGGAACTCGGCGAAGTAGGTGTTGAAAGTCGCCGTGAAGAGACGCAGTACGGGAGGGTTATAATCGGGATGGGCCGGATAATCGTGGTAATGATAGCGGACGAGGAAGTCGATCGGGTTGTCGGGATACCCCGCGCGGATGTGAGCGTAAATCCAGGCAAATGGGTTGGGAGGTTGCCGGTTCAACCAATCATCACCTATATCAATGGCGAGGCGGCTATCGAAAACGGTGAGCTGAGGATTGGGGTGAAGGGTATTCCAGAACAAAAGAAAGGCGCTGCTACCGGTGAAATTGGCGAGTAGCACCAGGGTCATCGCCACGGAGACCCAGATGCGATCACCACTCATGCGGAAAGCTGCGCCCGCGCCGACCAGTACTGTCAGGGTGTTGAGCAGGGTGTAGCTCATGTTGTAGCCGGTGCCGATATCGAGTGAAAAGAGGCGGGTCAAGAGTGAGGCTCCATAATGCTGGAAGGTGTAGTAGCCGCCGTGATCGTAAGGAGGGCACCAGCTATCGACGGGAGGCAGTTTGTTGCCGAGGCAAAAATCGACCACGCGGGCCATGTCGGCCACGCCCTCGGTATTGCAAGTGATCTCCGGGTTCAGGCATTTGATGTAGAAAGCCCAAGTGAAGACGAGGACAAAAAGAACCGTGGGTAATCGCAGCCCTTCCCACGAATAGCCGGGTCTCACGATGGACCAGAAAAGCCCGCCGATGGTGAAAGGTAGCAGCCAGCCGAGGTGTGGCATGGCAATGAAATGCTCAAAGAAATTAAAGACGGCCATCACCGCCAAGGTTGGCACGATGCAGGCGAGCCACGGTGATTCCCGCGGAAAAAACCGACGAAAGAGCGTCGCCCCGCCGATGACGTGAAAGCAGACCAAGAGTTCCAGTAAAACCGCCCTGAGAATTAGCATCCGCCCAGAGGCTGTCTGAAAAGTTTGCGCGGGTCACGCCGAAAGCGTCACTTGGTTAACGTCAGCCTTGCCCTCACCCAAAAGCAGCCTCTAGTTTAGGGTATGTCCAGCGCCCGACTTATCGATGGCAAAGCCATAGCCGCCCAAATCCATTCTGAAACCCAAGCACGAGTCCTTGCCCTCAAGGAGAAGCGGGGCATTGTCCCCGGCATCACCTTCGTGCGCGTTGGAGAAGACCCCGCCTCGCAAGCCTATGTCCGCATGAAAGGCGCAAAGGCGGCGGAACTGGGCATTCACTCGGACACTGTCGTGCTGAAGGAATCGACCTCCCAGGAGGAGTTGCTGGCCCTGATTCAAAAACTTAATACGGATCCCAAGGTGCATTGCATCCTCGTCCAGGCTCCATTGCCCAAACATATCCGTGAAGAGGAGATTTTCAGCGCCATCGATTTTCACAAGGACGTCGATGGCTTCCACCCGATCAACGTCGGCAAGCTCCTGCTTGGCCAGAATCCGCTTTTCAAACCCTGTACGCCTGCCGGAGTTCATGAGCTTCTCATCCGGACGGGCGTCCCCCTGAGCGGAGCTGAGGTCGTCGTGCTGGGACGCGGGAACATCGTCGGCAAGCCGATGGCGGCGATTCTCCTGCAAAAGGACAAGTATGCCGATGCGACGGTCACCCTTCTCCATTCCCGGAGCAAGAATATCGCGGATCACTGCCGCCGCGCGGACATCATCATCGCCGCGATGGGGCAGGCCCACTTTGTGAAGGCCGACATGGTCAAGCCCGGCGCGGTGGTCATTGATGTCGGGGTCAACCGCATCGACGATCCGCAGTCGGCGAAGGGCTACCGCCTGGTCGGTGATGTCGATTTCGAAGCCGTGCGCCAAGTAGCTGGTGCCATTACCCCCAACCCCGGCGGCGTCGGTCCAATGACCATTGCCATGTTGCTGAGCAATACGGCGCGCGCCGCGGAAGCTTTCTAACCTGGCATTATGGGCCTGCTACAGGACGTATGCTTAGATGTTTTCGCCGATGTGGAGGCCGCACTCGCGCTTGAGGCCGAAGAAGCGGGTCTCTTCCTCGGTCATGTCGCCGGTGAGGGGGCGGGTGGTGTGGACATCGCCGATGGAGACGTAACCTTGTTCCCACAGGGGATGGTAGGGGAGGTCAAACTTGGTGAGGTATTGGTAGATCATCCGATCATTCCAGTCGATAATGGGGTGAACCTTGACCACGCCGTTCTGCATCTTAAGGACGCCGAGTTCCGAGCGGGACTTGGCTTGCTGGCGGCGCAGCCCGGTGATCCAGGCGCGGGCGCCGAGTTCGCGGATGGCGCGCTGCATGGGTTCGACTTTGTTGAGCTTGTTATATTGCTCAATGCCTTCGATGCCATGTTCCCACTGCTTGCCATACCGGGCTTCCTGCCAGGCGGCGCTGAGGGGGGCGCTGTAGACCTTGAGGTTCAGTTTGAGCCGCTTGGTCAGTTCGTCGGCAAAGCGGTAAGTTTCGGGAAAGAGATGACCGGTATCGACCAGCACAACGGGGATGTCTGGCCAGACTTGGGTTGCCAAATGAAGGGAGACGGCCGACTGCGCACCGAAGCTGGTGGAGAGAACGATCTCACCGGGAAAACGTTCGACAGCCCAGCGAACCCGTTCTTCCGCGGAGGCTTTTTCGAGCCGGGCGCTGATTTCGCTGAGACTGGATTCCGGTGGCTTGACGGGGGGGACTTCAAGTTGGGCGAGGGCACTCATGGAGCTATTGAAATTGTCGATAGACAATGTGGACATTGATTAATCTAATCGTAATAAATGACGGTGCAAGTATTTTTTCAAAAAATCAGAGGAGATGATTTTTTGCGGTGGAGCAGAGGAGGGCTAGGGAGGCGGTATAGCCATGGGCGAAGCTACGGTCGCCGACCTGTCCGATCTGGACGTTGGCAAAGAGTCCCGCCATGGGAAGGCCGGGAAAGAACTGGTTGATCAGGCCGGCATCGTGATCGGGGCCGCCGAAGAGTCCGCGTCCACGACCATGACAGGTGCAGAGAAGCGCGGCGAAGGGCGTGGTCCCCATCCGCACCTGTTGATCGAGGAGCAAGCGCCGGAGTTCATCGGAGGCCATGCGGGAATCGCGGAGCTGGTATTGCAAGGTCTGGCCAACGCGGGGCATGGCGTTGATGGCCACGGCACCGCTTTTGGGATCGGCACCGATGATGTTGCGGACGAGGAAGTCGCCCCGTTTGTACTCTTCCAGATACTCGCTTACGGCGATGCCGGCAAAGAGATGGCCGCGGGCCTGTTCGCGCTCGGCATCGCTCAGTTCCTTGTAGACGTCGCTCAGGACTTCATAGGCGGGACGCGAACCGAGGGTGAGCAAGACGTTGCGATCGGCCTGGGTGACGGTGAGGGGTTCGCCAATCGGTTTACAGCCTTGGGCGACGACGGAGTGGACAGCGATCTCACCCTGGAGCGCGAGGGCGACGCCTCCGGTGACGACGCGGTCATTGCAAAAGACCCAGGCATCGGGATCGCCGGTAAAGCCACCGGCATAGCCGCCAAAAATAGGGATGTGGGGATAGGCCTGGTTCCACTGCTTGAGCCAGGTTTCGACGGAGACGGTGAAGGGATTGGGGAAGACGAGCCAGGCTTTGACGTCGGCGGGCTGGAGCCTGGTTTTGTCCCGCCAATATTCGGTGGTGGAGCAGGCCTCGACGTTGTCCTGAGTAAACCCGAAGGCGGTGACCTTGCTGCCGGGCGCCGAGACGAGCATGAGGGAAAAGCCGGAGCCTTCTTCCTGTTCCTGCGCGAGGCCGACGAGTCCGGTGCCGGTGCAACCGACGAGCGTGGGGACGTGGCCGTAGACGCGGATGAGTTCGAGGAATTCCTCGGCTTTTTCCGCGTAATCGGGCGTGGCGAAGACGACGCCGAAGGAGGGCTTGTCGTTGAGTTCGCTGCGGAGCTGGGTGGCGAGCTCGCGAACGGCCGCCTCGTCAAAGGGGCCGGAGACCAGTCGCGATGCTGCGAATGTCGGCATATCTAATCATCCGGCTCCTTGGGAAAAAGTCAATGCGGCTGAGGGGGAGGGGGGGAGTTTCACACGGAGGCACGGAGAGCACGGAGGCCAGGAGAATGGGGTGTTTTAATCTCCGTTTTCTCCGTGCCTCCGTGTGAAAATTTTTTGCGGAACGAAAATCGTGCGTGCGATACCGCATTGGAAAGATATGGCGAAGATGATCAAATTCTCCTCCTGTGCGCCTTGCGTAAGCTGACCATGAGTTGAGGCCCGTAAAGACTGGTTTTAGCAATCCGGTCATCCTGAGCTTGTCGAAGGATCAGCCTCCCCTAGAC
>CAIPBM010000013.1 GCA_903863295.1 uncultured Verrucomicrobiota bacterium
ATAGATATCGCCCGCCGCGATGTACTCCTGCGCCCGCGCCACCCGTGCTTCAAATTCCTCGCGAGTCTGGTTCGCCTGCCATTCGCTCCGTTGGTCCAGGCAACTTGTTGCCTGGATCGCCGAAGGCGACAGGAAGCGCTCTGTCCGCTCCTTCCAAACCCGGCTAAATCCATTCTCCTTCAAAACCGAAATCTTCGGAAACCACGCAAAGCGAAAGGCTCCCTCGTAGGTGATATACCCCACCGCTGCACTCTGCGGATGCACCGAATCGCGTCCCGTCCTGCGCCGCCGCGCCAAGGATTCCCGCAGCTTGCCCCAATCGTCCAGCCCTCCCGCGATGATTTCCTCCGGTTCCGCTGCCTGAAGAATCGCATCCGGTTCGTTCCAGGAGTTGAGGGAGATGAACGGAGAACTCATAAATGTAGCGGCGGTCTATAGCCGTCGCAGACTTGCGTCCATCATCCAAAACTTGAAAAGAGAGTCAACCATGAGGGCCACTCACAAAGGGACTTAAAACCAGCGACGGTCATAGACCGCCGCTACATTTATAACGGCTTAGAACCTCGCCGCCGCCTCAATCTCCGCCAACTCCGCCGTCGGGCTGACCACCGCGACGTTGAGCCGCTCGTCATGCACCAGCAGGGCCGCGGCCGCCCGCACTTCCTCTGCCGTGACCGCCTCAATCTGCCGGATCAGCTTGTCCGGATTGATCACGCGATTATGGCCGAGCAACCCCTCACCGAGCCACATCATCTGGTTGTCGGTGCTTTCGAGGCTGAGGTGAATTTGGCCGAAGGTGTATTCCTTGGCGCGACGCAATTCCCGCTGGCTCGGCGCACGCCGGGCCAGTTGGCTGATCGTCTGGAGCGTCAGCTTGATCGCTTGGGCCGTCTTGGAGTTTTCCACGCCCGCGTTGATGAAGAGACTGCCCGTCTCCTGGTAATAATTGGCGCCCGTGCTGATGGAATAGGCCAGACCGTGCTTTTCGCGCACGCTTTGGAACAGGCGAGAGCTCATGTTCTCCCCCAGCATCACGCTCATGAGCCGGAAGGCTGAACGGCGCGGATCGTGCCGGGAGACCCCCCGCATCCCGATGACAAATTGCGTTTGCTCAATCGGCTTGCGGATGACCTGAAAGCGCGGCGCTGATTGCCGGCGCGAAACCGGAGTGAACATCGCGGGCGATCCGGTCGGAAACTGGCGCAGCAGCGGGCGAAGCAGTTCCTTCACTTCGGCCAGGTCGGTCTTGCCCGCGACGGTGATACAGAGATTGCCGGAATGGTAAAACTTGCGGCGATAGCTGAGGAGATCGCGCCGACGCATGCGCTGGATGTTCGCGCTTGTGCCCGCCAAGGGACGCCCGAGCGGATTGTTCTGCCAGAGCAGCGCGGAGGCTACATCCTGCGCCAGTTGCGAGGGCTGGTCTTCGTACATCCGGATTTCCTCCTGGATCACGCCACGCTCGCGCTCGATTTCCACCTTCGGAAAAGTGGAACGCAGGAGCATGTCGCTCAAGACATCAACCACGGTGCGCAGATGTTTCGCACTGGCGCGGGCGTAGTAACAGGTCATCTCCTCCGCCGTGAAGGCATTGAGATAACCACCGACGCCCTCGACTGCCTCGGAGATCTCGCGCGAGGTTCGCTTGGTCGTGCCCTTGAAGAGCATGTGTTCCAGAAAATGGAAGATGCCGTTCTGCCGCTTCGACTCGTGACGGCCGCCCACGCCCAACCAGAATCCGACGGACACGCTTTCGACGTGCGGCATTTCCGCGACGGCGAGCTGTGCGCCCTGGTTCAGTCGTTCCTGCGTGAAAATCATGCCGTAAGTTTCGGCGCACCTGGGGATGGTGTCAAACCCGGGGTGCATGATAAAAATTTAATTCTTTGGATCTTCAAAGTTTCGAGCCTAAATAAATTCTTTAATTACTTACTATAAACAACTTACGACTATATTTAGATCGATATTTCCGCCAAAACGTCGAGCCTTCTGAAGATTGACCTGCCTGGAGGTTCTTTAAGGCAATGTAATGTGGACTTATGCGCTCTTTTGGCTCAATTTGAACTTGGATGCGCTTACCAATCCCCTGCTTCGCAATACTGCTGGCCCTGGCAGGCACCATGGCGGGTTGCTCCCGGCAAGCGCCGCCATCCGGCGAATCTCCCGCAACTCCCAAAGCCTCAGTCGATTATGGGCAACCCGTACAGGGCGACTGGGTTGTGCAAAGAATCGATAGTGATGTCGACAGCCTCAACCCGATCACCGGCGAGGATACGAATGGCGACACGATCCGCAGCAGCCTGGTTTGCGAGGGCATGCTCCAAATGGACGATTTTACCCTCAAACTTAAGCCGTGCCTGGCCGAATCGTGGGAAATCTCCCCCGACCAGCTTACCTATACCTTTCACCTGAGGCACGATGTCAAATGGCACGACGGAGCTCCCTTCACCGCCGAGGACGTTAAGTTCACCTATGACAAGGTTCAGGATCCCAAGGTCGACTGCCCCTTCCTCAGGCTTTATTTCAACAATATCAAATCGTGCGAAGTGCTTGATCCTTATACCGTTCGGTTCACCGCTTCGGAACGTTACTTCAAGACTTTGGAAGAACTGGGCGGCCTCGCTATTGTGCCGAAACACCTGCTGGAAAACGTAGCCGATTTCAACAGTGCGCCTTTCGGACGCCACCCCATCGGAACGGGCCCTTACAAATTCGTCCGCTGGGATACCGGCTCCCAAATCGTGCTGGAACGCAATGACGAGTACTGGGACACCGCCCATCCCCGCTATCCCAAGCGGCTGGTCTATCAGGTGATTGAGGAGCCCTACGTGGCCGCGCAACTGATCAAGAAGGGCGAAATCGATGTGTTCGACAAGGTCACGCCGATTCAATGGGAACGGGAATTCAAGGGGAGCCGCTCCATGAATCAACTCCATGAGATCGTCTACCCCTACCCGATGTACATCTACATCGGCTTCAACCTGCGGCTGCCGATGTTCAAGGACGTCCGGGTCCGGCATGCCATCGATCTCCTCATGCCGCGCGACGAAATCCTGGCCCAGGTTTATCTCGGGCAATACGCCAGCAAGACCTCCGGCTACGACTTGCCCGCTTCTCCCAACTACAATCATAACGTCCCGCCGACTCCCCAGGATACGGCCCTCGCCGTGCAACTGCTCAATGAAGCGGGCTGGAAGAATGACCATGACGACGGCATCCTTTACAAGGACGGCCAACCGCTGAGCTTCACGCTGCTCTATCCCAGCGGCGATCCGAATCGCGGCAAGATCGCGGAACTGGTTCAGGAATCGTTGCGCCGGGCTGGCATCGACCTGAAGCTGGACCGGCTCGCCTTCGCCCAGATGATTTCCCATCTCGACGACTGGAAATTTGAGACCTGCATGCTCGGCTGGTCGCTCGATCTCAATGGCGATCCCTACCAGATCTGGCATAGCTCCCAGGCCACGGTGAAAAAAAGCTCCAACTTCATCGGTTACATCAATCCCGAGGCCGACAAGCTAATGGCCGCCGGTCGCCTGGAGTACGATGACGAGAAACGGGCCGTGATCTACCGTCAATTACACCAGATGATCCACGACGACTATCCGGTCTGCTTCCTCATCAACCAGAAACTGATCCTGATTGTTTCTGATCGCTTCCAAAACGTACGCACCTTTCCCCCGCGTCCCTGCTTCGATACCACGACCTGGTGGGTGCCTCGCGCTTTGCAGAAATACGGGAATTAGCGGTCAGACTCCTTGGTAGCCGTCGCGCGCCGTGCGACGGATCGGCGCGACATGGAATTTCGCGAGGAGCAGGGGCGTTCCCAAGTTCAACTTGGGAACG
This sequence comes from uncultured Verrucomicrobiota bacterium, assembly GCA_903863295.1. Lineage (GTDB taxonomy): Bacteria > Verrucomicrobiota > Verrucomicrobiia > Methylacidiphilales > UBA1321 > JABDGH01. The sequence continues at coordinate 3,847 of CAIPBM010000013.1, forward strand.
AGGGAACGGTCACCTCAGAAACTACTCGCTTAGTTTTACTGCCTACCGCAGGTCAAACCGGCGCCAAGGCCGCATCCCAATCTTTCCAGACCGGTTCCAATCCCAGTTCCCGTAACCGGGCGGAAACCTCTGCGGGGCTCCGCTCATCCGCGATGGCAAACTGCTCCGTGGCGGTGAGATGCTCGCCCTCGGACGCAATTACTGCGACGGCCTTGCCGCGCTGCGTCTGGTGGATCGATTCCTCACCGGCACCGGTGTAGCCGCCCGGCTCGGTATGCGAACCGGCACTCATCATCGTAATGCCGAGCCGCACCAGTCGATCCCGCAGGGCCGGAGTTTCGCGCGTCGAAAGCACAATACCCACCTGTGGAAAACAAAGCCGCAACGCCAGGATCACCTGCACCAACGCGCGGTCGTTGAAATCATGGGTCGGCTCAAACGAACCTGCCGCCGGACGCAGCCGCGGCAGCGAGACCGTGACCGATGATTTCCAGCAATGCCTCAGCAAATGGTCCACATGCGCCGCGAGATGCAGCGCCTCCTCCTCCCACGGGGCGAGACCAAAGAGCGCGCCGAGCCCGAGCCGCCGGAACCCCGCCGCGTAGGCACGCTCCGGGCAATCGAGCCGCCAGTCGAAATCCTTCTTCGGCCCGGCGGTGTGCAGCTCCGCGTAGGCCGCGCGGTTGTAGGTCTCCTGATAAACCACCAGCCCCTCCGCGCCCGCTTGCACCGCCGGGAGATAATCGATTGTTTCCATGGGACCGACTTCGAGCGAAATCGCCGGGATGAATTCCCGCAGCCGCGCCACGCATTGCGCGAGATAATCGGTTGAGACAAACTTGGGATGTTCCCCCGCCACCAACAGCACATTGCGAAAACCCTGCTCCCACAAATGACGCGCCTCCGCTTCGACCTGATCGACGCTCAGCGTCACGCGCAGGATCGGATTGTCGCGAGAGAAGCCGCAATATTTGCAGATGTTCACGCATTCGTTGGAAAGATAGAGCGGCGCGAAAAGGCGCATTGTCCGACCGAAAAACTGACGCGTTAACGCTTCGGCTTCATGCGCCATCGTTTCCAGCTCTGCGCCCGTCTTGGGTTGCAAGAGCGCGGCAAATCGCTGCAGCACACGGCTGTTCAGCAGCGCCGGATCACGAAAGGCTTCCGAAAAGGACATAAATCCAAGTATAGGCTATTCCCGATGCGCGACAAGCGTCAGCCTTCCCCTCGTTTCCAAGTTGCACTTGGGAACGCACAGGTCTGCGCCATTTCATGGCCTTGTCCCCTTGCCGACTTGGGCAGCTGGGATTATTGGCGCGAAATAGAATTTCGCAAGCAAGGACGTTCCCAAGTGCAACTTGGGAACGAGGGGATGCGAGCGACGGTCATAGACCGTCGCTGCAGGAAGACATGCTTGCCTCACAGCCCCGGAGCAGGGGCTCCCGGCGCACCCGGCATTCCGGGGACTTGGGGCATCGGCATCACCTGATAATTCCCCGGTGGATCAAACAACGCGGAATCCTGCGGCGCCGCCTTGTAATTGCGCCACTTCACGATCACCGCGTGGTCTTCCGCCTCCATGCGCACGGGCACCTTGTGCTCCAAATCGAGCCAGAAATAATAGACCTTTTTGTCCGTATCCGTGGTCACTTTGTACTTCGTGCACGGAATTCCGTCCGACGACTCGGGCCCCACGACTTCAAACTTGCCCGAGGGCCCGAAGCTCGCCTCCGCGCCCTGGAATCGCGTCGGATCGTAGGGCATTTCCATCACCATTTTCTGGGCGTCCAGAACCATGAACATCTTCTGCTCGTCCTTGCGAATGATGATCACCGTGTCCATGCCGCTCATGTTCATTTCGCTGCGCATCTTAGTGCCATCCATGTAGGTCTTGCCGCGCAGCGTCGTGCCATCCTTCATCATCACCATCACCTCTGCACTGTATTGCTTGTCCATCTCAAATGGCGGCGAAACCGTTTGCGCGGACAACGTTTCCGGACGAAGAAACCAACAACCCATCACGACACCAACGAGCAGGAGGCGGTGGAGATTCATATCCATAGTCTCCCTCAGCAGGGCCTTCCCCGCAAGCGCCCAATCCTGCCCTGCAATTATCATTTTGTCCCCACCGCCGGTGCGCTAGCGTGACGGGGAATGAATGAAGCCAAGCCCATCGCCAACCGTCCCGGCGTAACCAGCCTCCTCGCCGGGATCGACTGGACCTCCCCGGAGCTCCTCTGCGTGGTGGCGACGTTTGTCTTCATGCTCCTTGGCGGCTTCGGGAACCACCTTGGCCTTCCGGAATCCGTCGCCCCGCTTTTCTTCCTCATCGCCTATCTCACCGGCGGCACGCGCGGCACGATCAAGGGGCTCCGCTCCCTGCTCGGCGGCACGGTCGATGTTGATCTCCTCATGGTCCTCGCCGCGCTCGGCGCCGCCTACGTCAACCACGCCTTCGAGGGCGCCATGCTCCTCTTCCTCTTCTCGCTCTCGAACACCCTCCAGGAAATGGCCATCGAGAAAAGCCGTTCCGCCATCTCCGCACTGATGAAACTCCGGCCCGAGACCGCGCTCTGCAAGCGCGGCGCGGAGACCGTGTTGGTCAAGATCGAGGAACTCGTCGCGGGCGATCTCGTTCTCGTCCGCCCCGGCGAAAGCATTCCCGTCGATGGCATCGTCATCGAAGGCACCAGCAGCGTGAACCAGTCCTCCATCACCGGCGAATCGCTCCCCGTGGAAAAAGCCGTGGGTGATCTCCTCTTCGCCGGGACGCTCAACGAACAGGGCGGCCTCGAAATGCGCGTGACCAAGATCGCCACCGAATCGACCCTCGCGAAACTGATCGAGCTCGTCGAAAAAGCGCAGGGCCAGAAAGCCGCCACACAGCGTTTCCTGGAGAAGGCCGAGCAGGGCTACGCACTCGGCGTCATCCTCTTCACGGTCGCGTTGATCGTCATCCCCATCTATCTTTTCCACGAGCCGTTTCAATCCACCTTCTACCGCGCCATGACCGTCATGGTCGTCGCTTCACCCTGTGCGCTCGTCATCAGCACCCCCGCGTCGATCCTCTCCGCCATCGCCGCCGCCGCGCGACGCGGTGTCCTCTTCAAGGGCGGCGCTTACCTGGAGAAAGCCGCCGCGATCGAGATCGTCGCCTTCGACAAGACCGGCACGCTCACCGAGGGCCGTCCCGTCGTCACCGATCTCCAGGTCATCATCCATCCCGGTCACACCCCTGCCGATATAGGCTGCTCCAAGGAAGAACTCCTCTGGCTCGCCGCCGCCGTTGAGGCCCGCAGTGAGCACCCCATCGCCCGCGCCATCGTGGCCGAGGCCAAGCGGCGCTTCATGCCCATCGAACGCTGCACCAAGTTCCAGTCGGTCGCGGGCCATGGCGTCAGTGCCGATGTCTGCGGACGCCGCATCGCCGTGGGCAACCTCAAGTACTTCGACGGCTACGAATCGCCGGAGCGCACCGCGCTGGAAGAGCAGATGAACCTCATGCACGACGCGGGCAAGACCGGTATGCTCGTCGGCGAAATCCTGGGCGACGAAAAGACCGCCACCGTCCGCTATCTCGGCTTCATCGCGGTCGCCGACAAGGTCCGGCCCGAGGCCCCGCTCATCGTCGCGCGACTGCGGGAACTCGGCGTGAAGCGCATCGCCATGCTCACCGGCGATGGCAAGCGCGTCGCCGCCGCCGTCGGTAAGGCCTGCGGCGTCGATGAAGTCCATGCCGACCTCCTGCCTCAGGACAAAGTTCGCGTCATCCAGAAGCTCAAGGAGCAGGGCCAGACCGCGATGATCGGCGACGGCGTCAACGATGCGCCCGCGCTGGCCACCGCCGATGTCGGCATCGCGATGGGTGCCGCCGGAACCGATGTCGCCATGGAAACCGCCGACATCGTCCTCATGAGCGACGCCCTCGACGCCATCCCCTTCACCCTCGCCCTCAGCCGCCGCGCCCGCACCGTCGTCTACCAGAACCTCACCTTCGCCCTCGCCGTCATCGTCGTCCTCATCATCTCCGCGCTCGGCTTTCATCTGCCCCTCCCCCTCGGCGTCGTCGGCCACGAAGGTAGCACCGTCCTCGTCTGCCTCAACGGCCTGCGGTTATTGGGATTCAAGTAATCAGCCGCGAGAAATCGGGACTGTATTTTGTCCATCCTCAAAAAAGCTGTCCCCTGAATGATTTGATAGCCCGGGCTTACAGGATCACCTTCAGCAACGCTGCGGTATCGGAGAAATCGGCGAAGGTGTGGGTGGGGTGGCAGGCTTCCAATTCGGCGACGCTGAAGGAGCCGGTGGCGACGGCGATGGTTTTGGCACCGATGGCTTTGCCGCAAGCGACGTCGTGGGGGGTGTCACCGATGATGAAGACCCGCTCGGGCGGAAAGTCGATGCCGAGCTTTTCCTTGGCGCGGGCCAGGGCGAAGGGGCCCAGGGCGTTGCGGTCATGGCTGTCATTGGCGTAAGCGCCGAATTCGAAGTAGTCCCAGATGCCGAGATGGGAAAGCTTGAGCCGCGCGCCTTCCTTCTGGTTACCGGTGAGCAGTCCCTGGTGGATTTCCGGGTGTGCATGCACGGCATCAAGCGCCTCGCGGATGCCGGGATGAAGCTTCGATTTGCCTGCGGGCAAGGTCAAGGGCAGACGGGCGACGTAACCTTCCATGAAACGTTTCTCTTCTTCCGGAGTCGGCTCAATGCCCAGGAATTTGAAAATATCGCGGGCAATGGAGACGTCGGTCCGGCCCTGCAACGAGACGGGTAATTTTTCGCCCAGGTCGCGACCGTAAAGTTCGCGGATCATGAGCAGGAGCGAGCGCTCGCCCGCACGGTCGGTGCAGACGAGGGTGCCGTCGATGTCCCAAAGCAGGAGAGAATCAGCCATGATGAATTACCGGTCTGTCGCAGAGCGTGCGACGGCGACTTACATCGCCATCACGGAGAAGCCGGAATCGACATAAAGCGTCTGGCCGGTAATGGCCGCAGCTCCCTCGGTGGCGAGGAACAGGCCGGTCGCGCCGAGTTCTTCCAACTCTACGTTACGGCGAAGCGGCGCATGGGCCTCGTAATGCTTGAGCATTTCGCCCAGTCCGGCGACACCGCGTGCGGCCAGGGTGTTCATCGGGCCGGCGCTGATCGCGTTGACGCGGATTTTCTTGGTGCCGAGATCGTTCGCCAGGTAGCGGACGGAGGCTTCCAGTGCGGCCTTCGCGACGCCCATGACATTGTAGTGAGGAACAACGCGGACGCCACCGAGGTAGGACATAGCCACGATGCTGCCGCCGTTGGCTTCCATGAAGGGCAGGGCGGCGCGGGTCAGGCCCACCAGCGAGTAGGCGCTGATGTCATGCGCGATGGAAAAGGCCTGCCGGGTCGTGTTCACGAACTGGCCGCTCAAGGCTTCGCGGGGGGCGAAGGCGACGCTGTGGAGCATGAGGTCGATGCGGTCGGTGTGCTGCTTGACCTGGCCGAAGAAGCTGTCGATCTCCGCGTCGGAGCTGACGTCACAGGGGAAGATGGGGGTATCGGAGCCAAAGGTGCCCGCGAGTTCCTCAACATTGTCCTTCAGGCGCTCGCCCTGGTAATTGAAAATCAGTTTGGCCCCGGCTTGATGCCAGGCTTGGGCGATGGCCCAGGCGATGCTCCGTTTGTTTGCGACGCCGAAGATGACTCCGGTTTTACCGGCTAAAGGAAGATGACTCATGGCTTACCATGATGCAAAGCTCGGGAAGCGAGAAAAGAGGAATTATCGGCTCCGTTGAAAAAAACGGAGCCTGCGGGAGCGTGAGTTAAGCCGTCTTCCTCTTAAAATGCGTAGCCGACCGAAATCTTGGGGCCGAGGCTATCGATGGCATTATTGGGGAATTGAGGCTCGGACATGCCGGCATTGGAGATGTGGCGGTACTCAACGCCGAGGCGCATGAACCAGTCGTCGTTGAAGTTGTACCGGGCACCGGCGCCAACCTCGAAAGAGAAATTGAAGTCTTCGCCCAAGCCGCCCGCCGCCGAGTTGGCATTGGAAAAGATGAAGCCGACGCCCGCTTCGATATAGGGAACGATCTTCCAGCCCGGTTGAACGAAATTGTAGCGCGGGCCAACATAGAGGCCGGACTCATACGTCTCCGGGCCGCTGGCGATGTAGGTGTAGTCGCCGCGGAAAAAGAATTCGGTGTAGCCGCGCAGCCAGCCGCCGAGGTAGTTGTCGAGGCCAACGTCGTCGAGTTTCAGGGACGCCGTGAGGTCGAAGGGAATGAGGGTGTAGGATTTATCCGAGGAATTGCGGACATTGGAAAATTCGACGCCGGAGCCGAACTCCAGGGTCCAATCTTTGGTGGAGGCCGTGCCAACGGCGGGGGGCGTGATTTCCTTCATGTCGGTTCCGGCCTTGGCCTGGGGGAGAGACAAGGCTGCGATAGCCACAAGATAGAACGACAGCGTACGGATGCTCATATTCCTCATGACGCTAAAAGTAGTCATGGCTATGGTTTTTGCAAATGCTTTTCACTCCAAGGAGATTTGCTTAAATAAGCTGTACGGTGGGTTTCCTTACGATTCGTTCATCCAGTCTGTCCCGGCGGTAAATCCATTGTGTTTTCCATCTCGCGTTCTAAGGTAACGAAACCGATTTCGCTTTTTTGCTTCTATGAAACAGTTCTTTATCACGTTCTTCGCCAATCTCGCCGCGCTGCTTCTGGTCTTGGGCGGTCCCGTGCTTCTTGTCCTCATCCTGATTGTGGCCTCGTTCTCCGTGACGACCCATGCCAAGCGGAGCGTGACGATTGAACGGGGTTCGATCCTGGTCTTTGACATGTCGGTGAACGTCAATGATTCCCCGGAGCATGCCAACTCGGGTGACACCGTGGCCACCGCGCTGACGGGAGGCGATACGAGCCGGAACGTGACCCTCCGCAGCCTGACTACGGCACTGAAAAAGGCGGCCAAGGATGACCGGATCAAGGCTCTCTTTCTCCAAGGCTCTTTTGCCCCGGCCGATTATGGCACGGGCTACGCCTGTCTGACCGAACTGCGCCAGGCGATTGTCGATTTCCAGAAAACGAAGGATCACAAGAAGGTCTACACCTATCTGGAAGCTCCCACCACCCGCGATTATTACGTCGCCTCCGCAGCATCGACGATTTACATGAATCCCTACGGGGAGATGGAGATGCCGGGACTCGCCGTGGTGAAGACGTATTATGCGGATGGCCTGCAGAAGTATGGGATTGATGTGCAGGTTACCCGCGTGGGCAAATACAAGTCAGCGGTTGAGCCCTACATCCTGAACAAGATGAGCGACGCGGATCGCGAGGAAACGCAGAAGCTTCTGGATGATCTTTGGGGTGATGTGGTCACGACCGTTTCCGGTGCACGCAAGGTCGATCCGGTCGCGCTGCAGCAATTGATCGATACGGATGGCTATATCACGCCGGAGCACGCCAAGGCCGCCCATCTGGTTGACCAACTCGCCTATTTTGGCGATGTGTTGAACGACCTGGGCAAGATCGCGCCCTCCAGCGATTACGCCAAGATTCCGCTTCCCTTCAAGCAGATCGCCATTGGCGATTATGTCAATGCCGGGCGGACGCCGCGGCTTCCCGGCGAACGGGGCAGCGACAAGGTGGTGGCCATTCTTTACCTCGAAGGCGAAATCGTCGATGGCTGGGGTGACCAGACCAATATCGGAGGGGATCGTTTTGCCTCCGCGTTGCGGGAGTTGCAAAAGGATGACGACGTCAAGGCCGTGGTGCTTCGCGTGAACAGCCCCGGCGGCAGCGCGTATGCCTCGGAAGAAATCCAGCATGAAATCCTCGCGCTCAAGGCGAAGAAGCCGGTGGTAGTCTCCATGGGCAACTATGCGGCTTCCGGCGGTTACTGGGTTTCCACGTATGGTGACCGGATTTTTGCCGAGCCCAATACGCTGACCGGTTCCATTGGAGTTTTCGGGCTTTTCATGGATTTCCAAAAACTGGGCAATAACCTGGGCGTGACCTGGGACTCGGCCAAGACCGGGGCGTTTGCCGATTTTGAGACGGTCTCGCGGCCCAAGACGCCGCAGGAGCTGGCGCTCGCCCAAGCCCGGGTGGACGATCTCTATGGCAAGTTCCTGGATAAGGTCGCCGTGAGTCGAAACATCCCCCGGGAGGGAGAGCACGGGATCGACACCATCGCGCAAGGCCGGGTCTGGGCCGGGAGCGAAGCGCTCAACCTGAAGCTGGTCGATGAAATGGGCGGTCTGGACAAGGCGATCCTTTCCGCCGTGGAAAAGGCCAAGCTGGGCAAGGGCATCGGCGATTATCTCGTGAAGGAATATCCGGAAAAGGTGACGTTCGCGGAAACACTCGCGGCCCTGCTCAGCAATGAGGAGGAACCGGTCACCCACGCCAAGATGGATCCTTTGACGGCGCAATACCTCAAGATCAAGAGTGAGATCAAGACGCTCCAGGAATTCAATGATCCGATCGGCGCCTATGCACGGATGCCGCTTGGGTGGGAAATCCGATAGACTTTTTGTAGCTGATACCGGGAAGTCGCGGGGCGCGGCCTATCCGCGATTTACCGCGTGGCGTGGCCGGGACGGGGAACGTCCTTCGGCGGAACTTCTCCGATGACCTTGGGCGGGGTGCTGGTCAGGCCGCCGGTCTTGCGCGAGACCTGGATGTTGATGAGCTTTTTGCGGAGGGTCTCCAGGCTGAACGGCTTTTCCAGGATGCCGACCTTGAGCTGGGAAAACTCCGACATGAAGTCCTGGAAATGACTGGGGGGCAGACCGCTCATGAGGAGGACGGCGGTATCGGCAAAGCGTTTGTCCTTGGCCGTGGCGGTGCTGTAACCGCCGATGAACTGGGCCCCGTTCATGCCGGGCATGTTGTAATCGACGATGACCACCTCGGGAGGAACGGTGGCGGCGATCAATTCCTTGAGGGCCAACTCCGGGTTGCGGTAGGACTGCGTACGATGGCCGAGGTGCTCCAGCAGACTACAAAGGCCGTCGCGGACAAGATCGTCGTCATCGATGACGTAGATCAGGTAATGCGATTCCGCCGGGAGCCGTTGGGATTGCATGATGATGCGCTGGGACTGGCGGAAGATGCGGTTGGTCGAGCGGCGCGCATCGAGGCTTTCCTTGGGCTTGATCGGCATGGCCTTGAGGTCGCCGCGCGGCCAGACGAGGGAGACCGAGGTGCCCATGCCGACGGTAGAGCGGATTTCAATGGTGCCGGAATGCTGGTTGAGAATCCCGCGGACCATGGCGAGGCCAAGACCGGTTCCTTGTTTCTTGGTGGAGAAGAAAGGCTCGAAGATATGGGCCATGTCCTGCTCGGCAATTCCGGCGCCATGATCGCGGACGGTGACGGTCGCGGTGGTCTCGTTGCCTTCCCACAACACGTGGATGGTGCCGCCTTCCGGCATGGCTTCGCGGGCGTTCTTGATCAGGTTGAGCAGGCAATGGCTGAGGCTGGAGTAGGAGCCGACAACCATGATCGGATCGCTCTTCTCCTGGAAATCCTTGCCAAGGGCAATGCGGTGATTGCCGGAAGTGACCCCGGCCACCCCGGCGATGCGGGCGACGTCGTGGACGAGATCGACGAGGTTGAAGGGAATCATCGTCAGCGGCTGTTTCTTGGCGTAGCCGAGCAAACTGCGGGTGAGCGAGGCTCCGGTGGAACAGGCGCGTATGATATTGACCAGGCTGTCCCGGGCCTGCGGAGTGAGGCTGGGCTGCGCCAGCATGGCCTCGGCATTCGACTGGATGCCCATGATGAGATTGTTGAAATCGTGGGCGACACCGCTGGCGAGCTCACCGATGGTCTCGAGCTTTTTCTGGTTCACGGCTCCCTGCGAGCTATCGAGCCAGTTGACCGAATCCTGGAAACAAAAGAAATACCAGTGTTCCTCCGTACCTCCCTGTTCCACGGGCACGCTTTGGGGAACGGATTCGTAGAAGACCTTGGCGAAGTAATTGCGGTCCGGCTGGGTGGGGTGCTTGAAACCCGGCATCGCTTCCTCCGGTGCCCCACTGACAACCTGAAGGGCTTGGGAGAGATACTCGGCCAAGGCAGCGGGCAATTCCTCCCAGCTCAGGGGCGGATGGCCGGTTACGGGCATTCCCAATTCAAAAAGCTCAACGGCGGAGCGGTTCCAATCGACTAATTCGTAGCCGTTGGCCGTGGAAAAATGGACTAGTAATTCAACCCGGCCCCCTGCGCGATCCAAGAGATCCTGAACTAGGCCAGACGGTGGTATATTAAACACTCTGTGCTCAATGTAAGGGGTTTGAACTTCAATTACCAGTACTTAAGGAAGTGAGGTTATGAAAATTCCGCAAGCCCGGCCGATAACTTTATTAAAATTTAATTGGATTTTCTGCCACTCTTCCCTATTGCTTACGGTTCCCATGGCTCAGAAATCCAAAACCAGCGCCAAGTCCAAGAAGACCGTCTCATCCGCTCCCGCGAAGGTGAAAGCCGCCGTCAAGGCGAAGGCTACCCCTGCCGCGAAGGCCAAGACGACGAATCACAAGACCCCGGCCACCCCTTTATCAAAAACCGTCAAAGCCAAAGCGAAGTCGGAAGAAAACGGCGATGATCAGGACGCGCCACGCGTGCAGATCCGCCTGCCCCGCGACGCCAAGACGCTCGCCTTCTTTGACCGCCAGGAAAAACGTTTGCTGGAACTGCGCGACCATTTCCTCGACCAGATGCAGAGCGTGGCGCAGGACAGCCTCCGCTCCCGCTCCGAGAACAACGAAGCCTCCGCCGTGGGCCAGCACCAGGCCGACGCGGGCAGCGATGCCTACGAGAAGGACTTCGCCCTCAGCCTCCTTTCCCAGGAACAGGACGCCCTCTATGAAATTGAGGAAGCGTTGAAGCGGATTGAAGCCGGAAGCTACGGCGTCTGCGAGATGTCGAACAAGATTATCCCGCACGCGAGGCTTGAAGCCATCCCGTTTGCCCGCTTTACTGTAGAATGCCAGCAGCAGCTCGAAAAAGAAAATCGGGGTCGCCGCCGCTGGGATACCGCCCCGCAATTCATGGATTCCGCCGAAGCCTTCGCCGATGAGGAAGAAGAAGGTTCGGAAGATGACGACAAGAAAAAAGAGAAAGACTAGACTATGCCTCCCGCTGCCAAACCCATGCGGCCCCGCCGCCGCACACTGCGCTCCCTGGCGAAGCGCCGTATCGACATTAACTTGGAAGCCGTCGACTTCAAAAACGTTGAGCTGCTCAAGAAATTCCTCACGGAAAAAGGCCGGATCCTGCCGCGCCGCATCACGGGCATGACTGCCAAGATGCATCGCAAGCTCACCCAGGAAATCAAGCGCGCCCGCAACGTGCTGCTCGTTAAATAACCGGAGTACCCCATGTCCCGACTTTGTGAAATCACCGGCGCCGTCCCTACCCGCGGCACCTCCATTCTCCGCAGCGGTAAAGCCAAGAAAAAGGGCGGTATCGGAACGCACGTCACGGCCAATACGCCGCGCGTCTTCCAGCCGAACCTGAAAGAAAAACGGATCTTCGTCCCGGAACTGAAGCGTTACGTCACGGTCAAGCTGACCGCCCGTGCCCTCAAGACCCTGACCAAGAACGGCGCTTACACGACCCTGAAAAAAGCCGGCGTAATTTAACGCCCGCAAAGCCCGCCGCGCTGTTCAACGGTGCGGCGGTTTCTTGACCGATTGTTTTAATGCGCAGTGGCCGTGGGAGGGTTCTCCCAAGCCATTGCGCGGTTTCTGCCCGCCTCGCTGGATACTCCAGCAAAAGTCCTCCGGCCCAGAAATTCAGTCATCCTGAGCTTGTCGAAGGATCAGCTTCCATTGACGTCCGGCACTCTCAGATAACTTCAAAATCACTGGGGCTGATCTTTCGACAGGCTCCGGATGAAAGAATTCTGGAATGAGCGACAGGGGATCGGCCATGAAATGGCCTCCGCAAGGGCGTTCCCAAGTGCAACTTGGG